>NZ_JBSGCY010000065.1:0-35640 GCF_053602115.1 Nocardia sp. NPDC004582
CGGCGGCCGTGGACGGCGGCACGGTGGCGGTGACGGCCGCCAGCATCTGCGTGCACGGCGACACTCCGGCCGCGGTGGAGATGGCCCGCCGGATCCGCGCGGCGCTCGACGAATCCGGCACGCCCGTGCGGGCTTTCACCTGATCGGGGATGGGGCGCCATGACCGATCCCGGGCAGATCGACGCCGCCGGCGAGGTGCGGGCGGCGGGTGACCGTGCGCTGCTGGTGATTCCGCCGCTGCGCGCCATGGTCGCGGAGCTGGTGTCGGCCTTGGAGCCGCGACCCCGCGGTGTGCTGGACGTCCTGCCGGCCGCCGAGACCGTCTTGGTGACCCTGGATTCGCCGCGGTGGCTGGTGCCGGTGCGAAAGCGGTTGCTGGCCCTGCTGAACCGGCTGGACGCGGCGGCGCGGGTCGGCGCCGGTGATCGGCGGTCACCGGGCGGGCCTGCCGCCGAGTGGAGTCCGGACGATGCCGCGGGCGCTCGTGAGCGGTCCGCCCGGCGCGAACCGGTCGTGATTCCGGTCCGCTACGACGGCGAGGATCTCGCCGAGGTCGCGCGTCTGCTGGGCCTGTCCGAGGCCGAGGTCGTCGCCCAGCACACCGGAACCGTATGGCATTGCGCCTTCGTGGGTTTCGCGCCCGGTTTCGGTTATCTGGAATCACCCGACGCTCGGCTGACCGTGCCGCGGCGCACCCAGTCGCGGACCGCGATCCCGGCGGGCGCGGTGGCCTTGGCGGGCGGCTATTCGGCCGTCTACCCGCGCCGCAGCCCGGGCGGATGGCAGTTGATCGGCACCACCGATTCATCGTTGTGGGATGTGGACCGGGATCCGCCCGCCCTCGTACGCGCGGGGACGCCGGTCCGGTTCGTCGACGCGGGGAGGTAAGCCATGAGCGCACTGCGGGTCGATCGGGTGGGGCCGCTGGCCACCATTCAGGATCTGGGCCGTCCGGGCTGGTTCGATTCGGGGGTGGGTGCGGCCGGGGCCGCGGATCGGGCCTCACTACGGCTGGCGAACCGACTGGTCGGCAATGCCGAGGGGGCGGCCGGCATCGAGGTGCTGCTGGGCGGCCTGGAGCTGCTGGCCCAGCGGCACGTCACGGTGGCGGTGACCGGCGCGCCGGCCCCCGTCACGGTCGACGAACGCCGGATGGGCACGGCCAGCGTGCTGGAAATCGAGGAGGGACAACGGCTTCGGCTCGGTCTCGCCGGTACCGGCTTGCGCAGCTATGTGGCGGTGCGCGGCGGGATCGAGGTCTCGCCGGTGCTGGGTTCCCGCAGCCGCGACACCCTCTCCGGCATCGGCCCCGAACCCCTGCGCCCGGGTGACCTGCTGCCGGTGGGCCCGCCGCCGCGCGCACTGCCGATCGTGGATGTCGCGCCCGTCCCGGCGCTGGGCAACGACCTGCTCACGGTGCGCGCGGTGCCCGGACCGCGCGCCGACTGGTTCACCGACGCCGCGGCGCTCTTCGCGGGCGAGTGGACGGTATCGCAGGACACCGACCGGATCGGCGCCCGGCTGGACCGGCGGCGCGGGCCCGCGTTGCGGCGCAGCGTCGCCGGTGAATTGCCCACGGAGGGTATGGCCTTGGGTTCGGTGCAGGTGCCGCCCAGCGGCCAGCCCGTGGTGTTCCTGGCGGATCACCCGATCACCGGCGGCTACCCGGTGATCGCGGTGGTGGTGGACGCCGACGTGGACGCGGTGGCCCAAGCCCGGCCGGGGCAGGCGCTGCGCTTCCGCCGCATCGAGTGACCGGGCCGCCCCGGATTCCGTTGCGTTACTTCAGCGTCGCGTGCATGAGATACACGTTGTAGCTGTTCCACGCCGACATGGTGAAGTACAGATCGTTTCCGCGCGACCACGGATGGATGAATCCGCCGTAGGTGGTGGGATATTCGCGGGTGTCGACCAGCGGCACCGGATCGGTCCACGTCCCTTGCGGTTCGGTGGCGGTGCGCAGCACCAGCGCTTGCCGGTCGAGGTCCAGGTAGAGCATCTGCCACCGTCGCGTCGACGCGTCGTACCGCACCGACACCTCCCCCGCGGTGCCGGAAACCACCGGCGTGGCGAACAATTCGTCGGGCCCGAACGCGGGCACCCAGGTGTTGTTGATCCAGTACTGGTACGCCGACTTGTTGAGCACCTGATCGCTGGGCACCCGGGCCAGCGCGATGGTGCCGAACCGGCCGTTGGGCGTGCCGAACATGTAGGCGTACCCGTCGTGCGGGGCCATCGCCATCACCTGGAAGCGTCCGAGGCCGAAAACGTTGTCCCAGCGCGCCCATTCGGATTTGGTCCAGGTGTCGCCGCCGTCGTCGGACCAGGCCAGCCCGCCCAGATTGGTCCACCACATGCCGGGCTTGAGCCGGCTCCACCGCGCCACCGACATGTAGGTCAGGTACTGCCGGCCGTGCAGCGCGAATCCGGAGGTGGGGATGGTGGTGATCTCGAAGTTGTCGACCTTGCGGCTGGCCAGGATCTCGGCCGCGTGGCAGCGGCTGTCCTGGGCGAAGGTGTCCAGGACCAGGCCCTTGGACAGGTCGCGCTCGGTGCTGAAGGCGATGGCGTTGCTGCGCCAGTCCTGGTCCCCGTTGCCCGCCCCGACCGGCTCCCAGCCCTTGCCGAAGGTGTCGCCGAACACGACGGCGATCCGTCCGGGCTCGGTCTCCCACATCAGGCCGAGGTCGGTGCCGTCCACCGACCAGCGCATATCGGTGCGATTGGTGGAGCCGTGCCCGGTCACCTGATTCACCAGCTCCAGCTCGTCGAGCGCGACCGGGGCGACGGGCGCGGCGACCGGCGCGGGCGCCAGGGGCTGCACCGCCGGTGCGGGCTGCGGCTGCGGTTCGGGGGGCTCGCCGCCGGGGACCGGGATCGGGATGGTCTCGGGGATCTGGTCGATCTGGAGCCGTGGCAACGGGATTCCGCCCGATCCGCTGCCGGCCTGTGGCGGGGGCGCGGATTCGGGTGCCGGCCCGGTGGCGGGCGGTTCGCCGGGAGCGTCCTCGCCGTCGTCGGTCGGCTCGGCCGGATCGGTCTCGGGCGGGAGGTTCTCGGGCCGGGGGCTCTGGTCGGTGCGAATGTCCGGGCAGGGGTTGGTGCACGGGTCCGCGGGCAGCGGCGCCGGGTCGATGCGGGTGTTGTCCTGCCGGGGTCCGGGCATCGGGACCGGCGTGAACGTCGGGACCGGGACCTGGATGTGGATGGTGGTGTCCACCGGCGGGGGTGGCGGCGGCGGGAGGTCCGGATTCGGTTCCCGGGCCAGCGGATCGAATCCCGTTTCCCCGCAGGCGTTCAGCGGCGGCGGGGCCCAGGGGGCCAGGGCGTGCGCGGTGGCGGGCACGCCGGGCAGCAGCATGACCCCGGCCATCGCCAGGCTGGAGAGTGCCAGTGCCGCAGGTGCTTCGGAGCGCCGCGCAGTCATTGAATCCACGGTATCGGGGCCGGCCGCATCCGCCAGAGCGCAGCCGCGTGTCGCCGCGACGGTGTGATCGAGCCGATACCTATGCCGCGGCCGGACCGATCCGGCGGTGGGAATTCGCGGCGATGGCGACGATCCCGCATCCGTAGACGGCGGCCGCGGCCACCACCACCGCCGGGGAGCGCCCGTCCGCCGGAATCAGCAGCGCGGTCCCGGCCAGCGCCAGCACGAAGGTGATGTTGAAGACCGTGTCCTGCAGCGCGAACACCTGCCCGCGGTGGGTGTCGTCGATCTCGATCTGCATGGCCGCGTCGCCGGTCAGCTTGATCACCTGCCCGGCCAGCCCGAGCAGGAAGGCCGCCGCGAGCAGCAGCAGTTCCGCCCGGCGCTCGGTCTCGCCGGTGGCGACGGTGATCGGCACGACCAGGGTCAGCTGCACGATGGTCGCGGCCACCAGGCAGCTCACCACCGTGCGTGCGCGGCCCAGCCGCGGAATCAGGAACGGGGCCACCACGGCCGCGGTCACCAGTCCCGCCCCGGTGGCGGTGATGGCCGCGCTGAACTTGGCGAGGTGGGTGCCGACCGCGGACTCGTCGCCGCGTCGCAGCGCCAGCACCATGAGCAGGGTGTCCGCGCCGAACACGACGCGGTGCGCGCCGATTCCGAGGAACGCGGTGGTCACGTCCCGCGACCCCCAGGCCGCGGTGGCGCCGCGCCGCAGTCCGGCGGCGATGGCCCGCACGGTGGCCAGGCCACCGGCGGTGGCGCCGGTGGGCCGGTCCCGGTCGGGACCCAGGGCCCGGGGCCGGAATCCGGCGACCACCAGCCCGCTCACGATCGAGCCCGAGGCGCTGGCGGCGGTCGCCACCGCCGAGGCGAAGTCACCGGCCCCGATCAGGCCGATGAGCGAGAACCCCAGGCCCGCGCCGAGAATCGCGCATCCGGAGGCCACCGTCGCCAGCACCGAGTTCATCGGGACCAGCCAGCGCTGGGCCAGCACCTTGGGCAGTGCCGCGGAGACGCCCGCGCCGACGAAGCGGCTCACCCCGACCACGGCCAGCGCGCCCAGCAGCAGCGGCGTGGCCCGGATCCCGGCCAGCAGCCCGCCCGCGATGGCCACGATGAGCACGGCTCGCAGCAGGTTGGCGTAGAGCAGCACCCGGCGCCGGTCCCAGCGGTCGAGCAGTGCGCCCGCGAACGGCCCGATGATCGAATACGGCAGCAGCAGGGCGGCGAAGCCGCCCGCGATGGCCAGCGGATCGGTCTGCCGTTCCGGATTGAACAGGATCGCGCCCGACAGCGCGGCCTGGAACATGCCGTCGCCGAACTGCCCGGCGAGCCGGACCAGGGTCAGACGCAGGGTGCCCGGGTTCTCGCGCAGCGCGGCCGTCACCGCGGCGAGCCGGGTGCGCGGCTCGGCGGGCGGGGGCGCGGTCACCGGGACGGGTGCGTGGTGACCAGGGCGAACACCGCGGCGCGCATATCGTCGGCCATCGGCAGGTTGTCGACGGTGTCGGAATCGATCCACTGGTAGCGGTCGTGCTCGAGGGGGTCGAGCCGGATCTCGCCGGGTTCGGCCTCGACCACGAAGCTGTATTTGCGGACCCGGGACTTGGTGCGGGTGGCGTAGTCGAAGCCGCCGAGCACATCGGTGATGTTCACGACCCGCAGTCCGGTCTCCTCGAACAGTTCGCGGGCCACGCACTCGGCGAAGGTCTCCCCCGACTCCACACCGCCGCCGGGCAGTTCCCACATGCCAGCGTGCGAGCCTGCCTCGACACGCCGTACGACCAGGAGTTTGCCATCTCTGAAGACGGCCACGCCCATCACGAAATGAGCGATCCCCTCGCTCTCGGCCTGCTGCCGGAGCTCGCGCTCGATGCCCGCGAGTACCTCGGGTCGCATCCCCCTGCTCTCCCTCCCGTTTCGCTTGCGGCACATCATGATACGGTCGCCGACCGAAACCCGCTGGTGGTCGGGACGGGATCCGGGCACGCGGCGACCGGGCGCCCGGACAATCGCCGGGCATTTGCCCGGGACGATTGCCGGAAGCGTAGTACCTGGTCGGCGGCAGGTGGGGCAGCGCTGCCCGCACGCTAGAATTTAACCCGGAATTCAAGTTGGGCCGCTGTATCGGCCCCTACCCTGGAATCCGATCGGTGCTCGCCGGTGAGAGGAGTACGGCGGTGTCCACCCTCACGACACCACACATCGATATCCATCGTGGCGGCGACCGCATGAAAACCCGTGTGGCGTGGCTGGATTCGAAGCATTCTTTCTCCTTCGGAGAACACTACGATCCCGACAACACCCATCACGGCCTGCTGCTGGTCAACAACGAGGACATCGTCCTGCCCGGCGAGGGGTTCGAGACCCATCCGCACCGGGACATGGAGATCGTCACCTGGGTGCTGAGCGGCAGCCTCGTGCACCAGGATTCCCTGGGCCACAACGGCGTCATCTATCCGGGCCTGGCCCAGCGAATGAGCGCCGGCACCGGCATCCTGCACTCGGAGAAGAACGACTCCTGGCGGCTCAGCAACGCCCCCGAACACCAGGAGCCGGTGCATTTCGTGCAGATGTGGGTGGTGCCCGACGACTCCGGGCTGACCCCCGGCTACCAGCAGCTGGAGATCGACGCCGAGCTCGCGAGCGGCGATCTGGTCACGGTGGCCTCGGGCCTGCCGCGCTACCGCGACCGCACGGCCATCGCCATCGCCAGCAGCCATTCCGCCATGCATGTGGCCCGGATGCCCGGTGAGGGCGCCGAGGTCCGCCTACCCGAGGCCCCCTACCTGCACGTTTTCGTCGCGCGCGGCGAGGTGGAGATGGAGGGCGTGGGGACCCTGTACGAGGGTGACGCGGTCCGGCTGGCGCGCAGCGGCGGCCAGCGGGTCACCGCGAACCTGCCGTCGGAGATCCTGGTGTGGGAGATGCACGCCCGTCTCGGCGGACAATAGCATCGGGCTATGAACCAGTACCCGCCGCCGGACCAGTACGGTCAGTACCCGCCGCCGCAGGGGCAGCCGGGCAACTACCCGCCGGGCGCGTACCCGCCGCCGGGTAACTATCCGCCGCCGGGCGGCGGGCAGTACTGGCAGGAGTCGCCGCAGCGCAAGGGCATGGCCATCACCGCCCTGGTGTTCGGCATCATCGGCCTGCTGACCTTCTGGACGGTCCTGTTCACCATCGTCGGCCTGATCTGCGGCCTGGTGGCCATCGTGCTGGGTCTGCTCGCGGTGCTGAAGGCGCGGCGCGGGGCGGCCGGCGGATTCGGGATGGCGCTGGCCGGCGCGATCATGGGTGTGATCAGCCTGATCGGCGGTGTGGTGGTCGGCGTGCTGGTGTGGACGGTGTTCAAGGACACCGGCGCCACCGACTTCGTGGCGTGCGTCCGCGACGCGAACGGTGATCAGGCCAAGATCGACCAGTGTCAGCGCGAGTTCGATCAGCGGCTGGAGGACAAGTTCAGCGTGACGCTCACACCGGTTCCGACGCGCTGATGCCGCCGGTGCTGGATCCGGCTGCCCCCGGGTGGCATTCGCGCACGGCGGCGAGCACGTCCGCCAGGTCCGGGCGAAAGTCGCCTTCCGGCGGGTGAATCCAGGTGCGGTAGGCGTTGTGCTCGTCGGTGGGTGAGGGCAGCACGATGGTGCTGCCGGGCTGCGCTACGGACGCGCAATCGCGGAACAGGTCCGAGAACAGCGCCATGTCGAGGTACGAGTCGTCGCTGGGCCCGGTGAGGAAGGTCCAACGGCCGGAGCGCGGATGGGCGATGACCGGACCGCGGCGCTGTCGCGCGGTGAGCTGGTCGCGGACCCGGCTGCCCAGCTCGGCGGGCATGGTCACGGCGCCGACGGCCCCGACCTCCAACATGATTCGGCCCAGTGTCGAGTCCACCACGCCGTACAGGCCGTGTTCCTTGCGGTAGCGCCTGCACCGGGCCAGCGCTTCCTGGGTGGCGGTATACGAGGACGGGTCCAGCGCGCTCATGGCGAACCTCCTGCTACCGACAGTAAGCCCGCGCAATCACTATGACAATAGTCACACGCCAGCGAGTTTCGCGGCGTAGCATCGGCGACCATGGCACCCGTCTCGCCTACCGTCGCCCGGTGGGAGCTGGTCCTGCGGCTGCGTGAATTACGTGAGCAGTGCGGCTTCGATTCGGCGACGTTCGCCAAGCGCGTCGGCTTCACCCCGGCCAACTGGTCGCATGTGGAGAAGGGCCGCCGCGTCCTCACCGCGACCACCATCGGCCCGGTGCTGGAGCTGCTCGAGGTGGAGGGCGAGGAGCGCGACGAACTGCTGGAGCTGCTGCGGCTCAGCAAGGAGCGCGGCTGGTGGGCCAAGTCCTCGGCCTTGATCGGGCCTGAGCTGCAACGGTATTACGGCATGGAGCTGGGCGCCGAGAGCATCCTCAGCTACGACAGCCTGGTGGTGCCGGGCCTGCTGCAGACCGAGGAATACGCGCGGGCGTTGATCAGCGCCGACGTCATGATCCGCCCGGTGCAGGTGGAACAGCTGGTGTCGGTGCGGCTGAAACGGCAGGAACGGCTGCGCGGCGCCGACCGGGTGGAACTCACCGCGGTGATCGGCGAGGCCACCCTGTTGCAGCAGATCGGCGGCCCGAAAGTATTGCGCGGCCAACTCGAACATCTGGCGACCCTGCTCGACGAACTGGATTCCATTTCGGTGCGGGTGATTCCGTTCACCGCGACCTGCGGCGCGATGCTGGGCGGTTCGAGTTTCCATCTGCTGGATTTCGCTTCCGAATATCTTCCCACCTTCACCTGGGTGGAGAGCGCGGTTTTCGGTGGGGCCGTGGAGGATCCGGAGCAGATTCGCGATCTGCGGTTCGCATTTGTGCGCGCACTCGACCAATCCCTCGGGCGCGCAGAATCTTTGGAGCTCATCAAACGCTATTCGCAAGGGTAGGAGACGCATGCGTAACGGTAAAATGCTGCCCATGCTTACCACCGCGAAGTATCAGCCGGAATCCAGCGGCTGGTTCACGTCGACTCGTACCAATAACGGAAATCAGTGCGTGGAGGTTCGATTCGACGGTGATGCGGTGCTCATCCGCGACAGCAAGTACCGGCGCGATCCGGAACATCGCCTTGACGACGAGCCCATCATCACCGTCACCGCGGCCGAATGGATGACATTCCTGGCCGCCGTGCTGGGCCGCCATATCCACCGCACCGCGCTCATCGCGGAGACCGGTGCGGACGGCCACACCTCACTCCGGCACGGACCGATCACCCTGGTGTACACCCCCGGCGAATGGCGCGCCTTCATCGACGGCGCCCGGGACGGGGAATTCGACCGGGTGCCGGTCGGCGCCTGAATCGGTGCGTTCACCGATCGTGAACGCAATGGGTGCGAAGTTCACACACCCCGGCCGGATGCCCTCGTAATCGGCATACTGGACACCGTGACTTCGCAGCTGACGCCTCCCTCCGGTATCGACCTGTCCTTCCGTGACGCGGACGTGCGGGTGCAGGACGACCTGTTCGCGCACGTCAACGGCAAATGGCTGGACACCTACGAAATACCGGCCGACCGCGCGGTCGACGGCGCCTTCCGCACGCTCTACGACCAGGCCGAACTGGATGTGCAGAAGATCATCCAGGACGCCTCGGCCGCGGACGCCGCGCCCGGTTCCGAAGAACGCAAGATCGGCGATCTGTACAACAGCTTCATGGCCGCCGAGGTCATCGAGGCCGCGGGTCTGACCCCGATCGCCGAGGAGTTGGCCGCGGTCGCCGCGGTCGCCGACCGCGCGGAGTTCGCCGCCCTCATCGGCCGGCTGCAGCGCACCGGCGTCGGCGGCGCGCTGGCCTTCTACGTCGATACCGACGACAAGAACTCCACCCGCTACCTGGTGCACGCCACCCAGTCCGGCATCGGCCTGCCCGACGAGTCGTACTACCACAAGGACGAGTACGCGGAGATCCGCGCGAAGTACATCGCCCACATGCGCCGCATGTTCGAGCTGGCGGGCCTGGACTACGACGCGCAGCGGGTCTTCGACCTGGAAGCCAAGCTGGCCGCGGGCCATTGGGACGTGGTGCGCCGTCGCGATGCCGAATTGAGCTACAACCTGGTGACTTTCGAGGCACTGGCCGCGGAGAACCCGGAATTCGACTGGACCGCATGGACTTCCGCGCTGGCCGCGGGCCTGGACCGCTCGGGCGCGGAGCTGTTCGCGGAACTGGTGGTGCGCCAGCCCGATTACGTGCGCACCTTCGCCCAGACCTGGGCGTCGGAGTCGCTGGCGGACTGGAAGGGCTGGGCCGCCTGGCGAGTGGTGAAGGCCCGCGCCCCGTACCTGACCGAGGCCCTGGTCGAGGAGAGCTTCGACTTCTACGGCCGCACCCTGACCGGCGCGCAGGAGAACCGCGAGCGCTGGAAGCGCGGCGTCTCCCTGGTGCAGGACCTGCTCGGCGAGGCGGTCGGCAAACTCTATGTGGCCCGGCACTTCCCGCCCGCGGCCAAGGCCCGCATGGTCGAGCTGGTGGAGAACCTGCAGGAGGCCTACCGCCGCAATATCTCCCAGTTGGAGTGGATGGGCCCGGACACCCGGCAGGCGGCGCTGGCCAAGCTGGAGAAGTTCACCCCCAAGATCGGCTACCCGGACGAGTGGCGCGACTATGCCGCCGTCACCGTGGATCCCGCCGATGTGGTGGGCAACTACCGCAGCGGGTACGCCGCCGAGCACGACCGGGATCTGAACAAGCTGGGCGGCCCGGTGGATCGCGGCGAATGGTTCATGACCCCGCAGACGGTGAACGCCTACTACAACCCGGGCATGAACGAGATCGTCTTCCCGGCCGCGATCCTGCAGCCCCCGTTCTTCGACATGAACGCCGACGACGCCGCCAACTACGGCGGTATCGGCGCGGTCATCGGCCACGAGATCGGTCACGGCTTCGACGATCAGGGTTCGAAGTACGACGGCGACGGCAACATGATCGACTGGTGGACCGAGTCGGACCGCACCGAATTCGGTAAGCGCACCAAGGCGTTGATCGCCCAGTACAACACCTTCTCGCCCAAGGACCTGTCCGCCGACCATACGGTCAATGGCGAGTTCACCATCGGCGAGAACATCGGCGACCTGGGTGGTCTCTCGATCGCCCTGGAGGCGTACAAGATCGCCACCGAGGGGCAGGACTCCCCCGTCCTCGACGAGCTGACCGGTCTGCAGCGGGTGTTCTTCGGCTGGGCGCAGGTCTGGCGCACCAAGGCTCGCGCCGAGGAGGCCATCCGCCGGCTGGCGGTGGATCCGCACTCCCCGCCGGAGTTCCGTTGCAATGGCGTCGTCCGCAATCTCGACAGCTTCCATGAAGCCTTCGAGGTCACCCCCGGCGACGCCCTGTACCTGGATCCGGCCGAGCGCGTGAAGATCTGGTGATCATTCACCTGTGACGATCTCGAGCCCCTGCCCTGCTGGGCGGGGGCTCGAGGCCAGGTAGTGCTGGATCAGCGCAGGCGCTCTTCGGTTTCCGCGTCGAAGAAGAACAGTTCGTCCGGTTTGGGCGTCAGGTACAGCCGGTCCCCGAGCGCGACCTGGAAGCGGCGGTCGACGCGCGCCACGACGCGCCCGGAGCGGCTGGACCATTCGTCGGCCACGCCGTGCGAGTAGACGAAGGATTCCGAGCCCAGCTCCTCGAGCAGCTCCACCTCGACCGCGAGCGCATCGCTCGCGTCGGTGGTGACCTCCCACGATTCGGGCCGGATGCCGACGATGACGCTCGCGCCGTCGACGCTGTGCGGCAGCGGGATTCGCAGGTCGTTGAGCACCGCGGCGCCCTCGCGCACGGGCGCGGTGAGCAGGTTCATGCCGGGTGATCCGATGAATCCGGCGACGAAGGTGTTGACCGGGTCGTCGTAGAGCTCGCGCGGCGCGGCCACCTGCTGCAGCCGCCCGTCCCGCATCACCGCCACCCGGTGCCCCATGGTCATGGCCTCGACCTGGTCGTGGGTGACGTAGACGGTGGTGGTGCCGAGCCGCTTCTGCAGGGCGGCGATCTGCGAGCGGGTCGAGACCCGCAGTTTCGCATCGAGATTGGACAGCGGTTCGTCCATGCAGAACACCTGCGGCCGCCGCACGATGGCCCGGCCCATGGCGACGCGCTGCCGCTGCCCGCCGGACAGTCGCGCGGGTTTGCGGTCCAGGAGCTCCTCGAGCTCCAGCATGGCCGCGGCCTCCTTGACCCGAACCAGGGTGTCGGCCTTGCTCATTCCGGCATTGCGCAGCGCGAATCCCATATTGTCGGCCACGGTCATGTTCGGATAGAGCGCGTAGCTCTGGAACACCATGGCCACGTCGCGCGAGCGCGGCGGCAGGCCGGTGACATCGATTCCGCCGATGCGCAGCCGCCCGGCGGTCACCGCTTCGAGACCCGCCAGCATGCGCAGACTGGTGGACTTGCCGCAGCCCGAAGGCCCGACCAGCACCAGGAATTCGCCGTCGGCGATCTCCAGGTTCAGGTCGTCGACCGCGGGGCCGGGCGCACCCGGATAGGTGAGGGAAACACCCTCGAACTGCACAGTCGCCATGGCGGGCGGGTCTCCTCGCTAGTTCTGCTCACTTGGGCAGCTTGGGCGTGATCTGCCGGTCGATGATGGTCTGCAGCTGGTTGGTGATGTCACCGAAAGCGCCCGCCACATCCCGGTTCTGCAGGCCGATCTGCTCGAGCCCGGTGCCGATGATCTGGTCGCCGCCGGGCACGAACACGCGCGCGTAGTTCTGCGGCTTGGTCAGCGGCAGCTGATCGATGGCGGTCTTGAAGTTCGGGTTCTTGGACAGGAAGTCCGCCATGCTCGGATCCTGCTGCGCCGACTTGCGCACCGGGATGTAGCCGGTGGCCTGCGAGAAGTAGGAGGTGTTGGCCGCGTTGGTGATGAAGTCGATGAACTTCAGCGCGTTCTCCTTGCGGGCGTCGCTGATGCGCGACGGAATCGCCAGGCCCGCACCGCCGGTGGTGGCGCCGGCCCCGTTCGGGTGCGGCAGGAAGCCGGTGCCGAATTCGGTCTTGCCCGCGGAGTTGGTCTTGATGCTCTTGAGGTCGCCGGTGGAGCCGATGGCGGAGGCGATGATGCCGTTGCCGAAGTCGACCGCGTAGGTGGGCCGGATGCTGGCGTACTTCTTGGTGTTGATGGAGTCGCGCAGGTACTGGCCGGCCTTGACGGTGGCCGGGTCGGTGAACTTCAGCTTCCACTCGTCGGAGTAGGCGCCGCCGAAGGTCCAGCAGGGGCCCTGGAAGGTCCAGGCCAGGTAGTTCTTCGCGTCACCCCAGCCGTGCGCCCACTTGTCGCCGCCGAGCACGCCCTGGATCTTGGGGCCCCACTCGTCGAATTCGTCCCAGCTGTTCGGGGTGCGGTCGGGCAGTCCGGCCTTCGCCCAGACGTCCTTGTTGTAGTAGAAGATCTGCGTCGAGCGCGAGTAGGGCAGCGCCCAGGTCTTGCCGTTGAACTTGTAGTCGCCGATGAAGGTGTCGACGTAGTCGGACACGTTCACTCCGGCGCTGGCGAAGTGGCTGTCCAGCGGTTCGATGGTCCCGTTGAGCGCGTAGTTGAACCACCACACGTCGGACAGGATGACCACGTCGGGCAGTTCGCCGCCGGAGAGCGCGGCATTGAACTTGGTCGCGACCTCCTCGTAGTTCTTGCCCGCGTCGACCAGGTTGACCTTCAGGTCCGGGTACTTGGCCTGGAACCGGTTGATCAGCTCGGTTTCCTGGTCCTTGGAGGTGCCGGGGTGGTTGGACCAGAAGGTGATGGTCTTCGAGTCACCGCCCTGGGTGCCGCCGCCACCGGACCCGGCGCACGCGGTCAGGGCCACCGCACCCGCGGCCGCGCCGGCCAGGCCGAGGAAGCCGCGGCGCGAGAGCGCGGGAAATCGTGAATCGGACACGTGAATCTCCTTCTGGGACTCAACCCTTGACCGCACCGGAGGTGAGGCCCTTGATCATCTGGCGCTGGAGCACCAGGAAGACGATGAGGATGGGGAGCATGGTCAGGATGACCCCGGCCATGACGGGTCCCCAGTTGGTGACGCTGGGGTTCTCGGTGTTCTGCAGCAGGGTCAGGCCGACCGGCAGGGTGGCGACCCGCGCGTCGTCGGCCATCAGGAACGGCCACAGGTATTCGTTCCACTCGTTCACCAGCGTGACCACCGCGAACGCCACCATGGTGGGCCCGGACATGGGCAGCACCACCCGGGTCAGCAGCCGCCACCAGCCCGCGCCGTCCATCCGGGCCGCCTCGATGACCTCCGACGGCAGCGACAGGAAGTGGTTGCGCATGAGGAAGGTGCCGAAGGCGACGCCGCAGAGCGGAACGATGATGCCCTGGAAGGTGTTCCGCCAGCCCAGCTGCGCGATGAGCGCGTAGTTGGAGATGATGGTGATCTGGTTGGGCACCATGAGCGCCGCGATGATCACCAGGAACACGATGTTCTTGCCCGGGAAGCGCAGGAACACCAGCCCGTAGGCGCTGAGCACGCCGAGCACGAACTTCACCGCGGACACGATGCTGGTCACGATGAGGGAGTTGCGCAGGAACTGCCAGAACGGCAGCGTGGTGGTGGCGTCGTGATAGTTGGAGCCCAGCCACTGTTTCGGCCAGTAGCTGACCGGCTGGGAGTAGACCTCCGCGTGCGCCATGAACGAGCGCGTGAGGATGTAGTACAGCGGGACGCCGATGATGATCAGCACGCACGCCATGGCGGCGTAGCCGAAGACCTTGGCCCAGAACTCCTGGTCGTGGAATGCGCGCAGTAGGTTCAGCCGCTTCACTTCTCGTCCCCTCGGTCCATGACGCGCACCTGGATCAATGTCACGATCAGCAGCACCAGGAACATGATGGTGGCGACCGCCGCGCCGTAGCCCGCCCGCTGATTGACCCAGGATTCGCGATAGACCTGGTAGATCATGGTGGTGGTGCCGGTGCCGATGGGCCCGCCGCGAGTCATCACATTGATGAGGTCGAAGACCTGCAACGAGTTGAGCAGCACCGTGATCGACAGGAAGTAGGTCGTCGGCCGCAACTGCGGCAGCAACACCCGCGTGAAGGTGGTCCAGCGGCTCGCGCCGTCGATCTCGGCGGCCTCCATGAGGTCCGTCCGAACCCCTTGCAGCGCCGCCAGATAGATGACGAAGCTGTAGCCCAGGTTCTTCCAGATGTAGGTGACCGTGATCATGAACAGCGCCCAGTGCGGGTCCTGCGCGAAATCGGGGGAATGGATTCCCATCCGCTGCAGCAGGTCCGGGATCAGGCCGAAGCCGGGATCGAAGATGAACTGGAAGCCCACGCCGATGGCCGCGCCGGAGATGACGTACGGCGCGAAGATGGCGGATCGAACCACATTGCGCCCGAACAGCTTGCGGTCCAGCAGCAGCGCCAGGGCCAGGCCCAGGATCATGCTGCCCAGGACCGCGGCGATGGTGAACACCACGGTATTCCCGACGATCTGCCAGGAGTCGTCGCGCTTGAACCATTCGGTGTAGTTGTCGAATCCGACCCAGTTCAGGGTGGTCGCGGAGATGTTCCAGTCGGTGAACGACAGCCGCACGTTGTCGATCAGCGGCCGATAGACGAACAGCCCCAACAGGATCAGGTTGGGCGCGACCAGGACGGTGAAGAGCGCGTAGTCCCGCCATGGTCGGTTTCGCCACCCACGCCCCGGGGGCGTCGGCAGTACTCGTTCGGGCCAGCTTCGCACCCGGGCAGCCTTGCGGCCTTTGGCAACTGTCTGGTTAATTCCGGATGGTAGCTCGCTGAACTGTCGGTCGGCATCCGCCACCGACTGTTCACCGGTCACACCACCGAGGGGCGCGGACATGCGCCGAATCGTACGACCGCCCAAGATGTTTCGAGGCCAAAACAATATGAACGAGCGGACAACTCTGGTGACGCTCGGGAACAATCCCGTGAAACCCCGGAGCGATGGGTTACCCCCCACCCACTCCCTGCAACGGCGAATGCCCCGCCCATCAGGGCGGGGCATTCGAGATCACGAGTGAGCGCTAGTTCCAATCGCCCCAGCCGTCGCCCGTGTTCAGGGTGCCGCCGGCGGTGTTCTGCACGATGACCGGGTCGCCCTTCTGCACGTTCTCCTGGAACCACTTGGCGTCCTCGGTGGAGACGTTCAGGCAGCCGTGCGAGGCGTTGGAGACGCCCTGCTGCGCCACGCTCCACGGGGCGGCGTGCACGAAGATGCCGCTGTTGGACATGCGGGTCGCGTACTCGACCTCGAGCTTGTAGCCCTCGGGCGCGGTGGTCGGCACGCCGTAGGTGGACGAGTCCATGATCATCTTGCGGTTCTTCTCGCTGACGATGTAGGTCCCGTTCGGGGTCTCGTGACCCTTCTTGCCCATCGAGGTCGGCATGGTCTTCACGACCTCGCCGTTGCGGGTCACGGTGATCATGTGGGTGGTGTCGTCGGCGGTGGTGATGAACTCGTCGCCGATCGAGTAGGCCACGTCGGTGCCGCCGGCCTGCACGGTCACCTTGGAGCCGGCGGGCCAGAAGTTCTCGGGCCGCCAGCGGACCTGCTTGTCGCCCATCCAGTAGAAGTGGCCGTTCACCTTGTTGGTGGAGGTGATGCGGATCGACTTCTCGGCGGCGGCGTGGTCGCCGACCGGGTCCTTGAAGTTGATGATGATGGGCATGGCCACGCCGACCACGTCACCGTCGCCGGGGCTGACGTTCGGGGCCGCGAAGTTGGCGGGCGGAATCGGCGCCTTGGCGTTCGGGTCGGTCGGCAGCGAGCCCGGCTCGGGCTGCGGCATGACCGCGGAGGGGGTGCCCGGGATGTCCGGGCCGCCCGGCCATAGCGGAGTCGCTGAGGCGGGTGCTGCCACCACTGCTCCGGTTGCCGCGATGGCGGCAAGGGCGATCAGTCCCGTCTTCCGATACCGGGTATGGCGCACAGCTTGGTCCTCTCAGATCTTTGTTCCAAACGCAGAACGCGGGCGCAGTTCACCCGCAGTAGTCCCAACCCCGCGTTCATTACTACAGCGATCTGCCGAGTGCGCCAACCGCCTTCTGCGAGTTATACGTACCGACCGTTAAGTGTGTGGTTGCTCACAACACCGTGGGTTGGTTACTCGCCGAGCGTGTATGCGCCGATGGGGGCGGCGATTCACCGAAAGTGACACCGGTACGGCCGCTTTCGGAGTGATCGCTTCCCAAAACCTACTTGTGATCGAAATCACCGACGTCGCTTCACGACTCGGTGATGTCGAAGGTGATGGCGCGCCGCGGCCCGACGGTGATCGTGTGCGGTACCGATATCGGCGCGCCCCCGCGCGCGAACCGTGGCGACAGCCGCATCCGAACCCCGCTGAGCACGGTTGCCAGCACGATGCGCAGCTCGTAATCGGCCAGGGTGGCGCCGATGCACCGGCGGTGCCCGCCCCCGAACGGCGCGTACTCGAACGGGCCGTATTTGCGCTCGAGAAACCGTTCGGGCCGGAAACGTCGTGGTTCCGGCCATACCGCCGGATCGGTGTGCAGCAGGTGCACCGATACGCCCATGGTGTCCCCCGCCACCAATGGCGTCCCCAAGAGTGTGAAATCACCGGTGAGCCTGCGCAATACGATCGGCACCGGCGGATGCAGCCGCAGCGTCTCCTGACAGACCGCGTCCAGACAGGGCAGCTTCATCAGCTCGTCCGGACCGGGATCGCTTCCGGCAGCGGCCAATTCGCCGCGCAGCCGGGCCAGGGTGGCCGGTTCCCGGTGCAGCCGGTACAGCGCCCATACCAGTGCGGTGGCGGTGGTCTCGTGCCCGGCCACCAGCAGCGTGCGCAATTGCTCGCGCAGATCGGTGTCGGTGATGGCGGTGCCGTCCTCGTAGCGCGTATCCAGCAGCAGCGCCAGCAGATCCGTGCCGCCGCCCCCGTCCGCGCGCCGCCGTGCCACCTCGGCGTCGATGAGTTCGTCGAGCCGGTCACGCGCCGCGCTGAACCGCTCCCAGCCGGTCAGCCCGAACATGGTGCGCCGCAGGGCCGGCGCCAGGAACAGCGTGCTGCCGAAGGATTCCAGGAAGGCGGTGGTGGCGGCGGTGTACTCGGCGCGCCGGGCGGGTTCGTCGATGCCGAACACCGCCGCCAGGATCACCCGCAGCGTGAGCGCCCGGGCCGCCGCGCGCGCATCGACGCGGGTGCCCGGCCGCCACGGCGTCCCGGTGCGTTCGCCGTTCAGCTCGGCGCGGGTGGCCTCGCGAATGGCGTTGCCGTAGGCGTTGATTCGATTGCGGTGGAAGGCGGGTGCGAGCAGGGCGCGCTCGCGCCGGTGCCGTCCGGCGCGGGCCAGGATGAGCGAGGCCGCGCCGACCATCGGCTCGATGGGATTGGGCAGCGGCGGTTCCAGCAGCTCCATGGGCGCCCGGAATATCTCCCGCGCGCCCGCGGCGGTGCCGGTGAACAGCACCGAACCGAGCGTGGGCATGCGCACCCGGAAGGGATCGCCGTCGCGGGCGCGCCGCCAGGTGAGGTACCGCTCCAGGATGTCGGTGCTCATGGCTTCCTATACGGGTGCCCGGATGAAATGGTTCGCGGCCTTGATTCGATCTTCTGGGTGCCCGTGGTGTACTCATGGGCGCACAACTCAAACCTGTTTGTTTCGAAATATAGGACTCGCCCGTGTTGCGTCAGCAGCTTTCCGCCCGGATCGTCGTGCCCGCGATCTCCGCCGTCGCCGCCCTGCTGCTCGCCGGCTGCGGGAGTACCGTCACCGGCCATCCGACGGCCGCCCCCGGCGATATCGTGCTCCCGACCAAGACCCCGGGGAACACGCCCACCAAGCCCGGTAAGCCCGGTGCGCCCACCACCACTCCGCGCGCCGACCGCGGCGGCAAGACCGACTTCCACGCCTCGATCGGCGATTGCGTGAAGCTGGGCGGCACCACGGAGAACGCCACCATCGACAAGGCGGTGTGCGGCAGCCAGGACTCCAACTACAAGGTGACCGGCAAGGCCCCGCAGAACGCCCAGTGCGGCAAGGACTCCGACCAGGTCTACTACGAGACCCTCAATGGTTCCGAGACCGGCGCGCTGTGCCTGACCATCGACTGGGTGGTGGGTGACTGCATGGAGGTCGGCGGCGACACCGCGCACCGCATCCCCTGCACCACCAAGACCGCCAACGAGGGTGTGAAGGTGGTGTCGATCGTGCAGCACAGCACCAGCGTCGACGACTGCCCCGACGGCGACCAGGGCTACGTCTACGACGATCGCAACTTCGTCGTCTGCGTCAACACGCTCTAGGACCGGTACGGCGGAAAGCGGCGGTGATTGTCGAATCACCGCCGCTTTCCGCATCTTTCGCCTCGGATGACCGAGCGCGGGTCAGATCGGCCGGTAGCCCGCGCCGACGCCGCCGCGTCCGTTGACGTCGTCCATGATCGCGCTCATATTGGTGCCGACCTCCGGGCCGAAGCAGGCCACCGCCAGGTAGGCGTTGACCATGCCGACCAGGGTGGTGCCGACGACGACCGGCGCGCCGGAATCGCCCTCGACGACGCACATCTGGCTCCAGGTCTCGACATTGGTGTCGAAGACGTCGCCCCAGGCGATGCCGCAGGTGTTGCCGGTGGTCCGGCCCTCCTTGCAGACGATGGCCGGGAAGCTGGCCGGGCCGCCCATACCGGTGATGGTGACCCCGCCGATCCGGTTGACCGGGATGACCCGGTTCGGATCGAACTGGATGACGGCGTAGTCCAGATCGTGGTTGGAGTAGGCGAACGTCCCGATCTGCCCTGCGGCCCGGTCCTTTTCGGCCCAGACCTTGGAGCCCGCGTCGCCGCAGTGCCCGGCGGTGAGGCCGACCAGGCGACCGCCACCGTCGTAACCGATGGTGGTGACGGTGCATTCGTATTGATCGTCGATGATGATCCCGGAGCCGCCGCCGATGACGGCGCCTCCGTCTGCGTGAGCGGCTCCGGCGCCGGTGAGCACGGTGCCGATCGCGACGGCGAAGACGCCGGTCGCCCCGGCCAGTTTGTTGATCATGTCCCTCCAGGTGTCGGAAGCCGCACGAATCGCAACCTGCGGTTACACATCCTGTCAGTATTCGGGCCCGGTTGGCGGTTGTACTGCCTTGTGTGTCCGAGCCGTGTCCTGCTGGGCTTCGCGGCACTTACCTAGTTGGATGGGGATATCGGAACAATGCGCAATGGCTATCGAATTCCGATAAATTTGGTCCTGCAAATTGTTACCCGGTGGGTGTTCACATCTTCCGGAAGTTAGTCGGAAACTAGAACAAGTTCTAGATCTCTGCCAGGTTCTTTTGCACGAAAACCAACCCTGATGTGGCTGTTCACAGCCATAGCGAGAATGTGATCCGGCTCTATGATCGGAACCACAATCGGTGGTGTGTTTTTCCTAACTCCGTAGTAGGGTGCGTCAAGCAAACAGTCGCCGGAGGCGGGTAACTCCGGCGTCGAGAGGGGTAGTCAGTGCAGTCGACCACGATCCCGGGGGGACCGGGGAGTCCACCGCCGGCGTCACGGATGAATACGGCAGTGGATTGGGCCAAGGGGTACTGGCGGGACCATCCGAAACGGTCGCTGGAAACCGGCGGCCGCATGATGGTGATGGGTGTCGCGGCGGTCACCGAGCTCTTCGTCGCCATCTTTCGCAGGCGCTTTCCCTACGGTGAGTTCGTGCGGCAATGCGCCTTCATGGCCAATGTCGCCGCGGCTCCCACGTTGCTGGTCGCCATTCCGATCGGCGTCATCGTCTCGATCCAGGTGGGCTCGGTCGCCGGACAGGTCGGCGCGACCTCGTTCATCGGTGCGGCCAACGGCCTGGGCATCATTCAGCAGGGCGCGCCGCTGGTCACCTCGCTCATGATCGCCGGCGCGGTCGGCTCGGCCATCTGCGCCGACCTCGGCTCCCGCACCATCCGCGAGGAGATCGACGCCATGAAGGTGATGGGCGTCGATCCCATGCGGCGCCTGGTGGCGCCCCGCCTGGGCGCGGCCATGCTGGTCTCCGTACTGCTCTGCGGCTTCGTGATCTTCGTCGGCTTCCTGACCGGCTACGTCTTCAATATCTTCGCGCAGAACGGCACGCCGGGCTCCTATATCGGTACCTTCGCCTCCTTCGCCATCACGGCGGATCTGGTTGCGGCCCTGCTGAAGTCGCTCATCTTCGGCCTGCTCGCCGCCATCATCGCCTGCGATTCCGGCCTCAGCGCCCGGGGCGGCCCGGGCGGTGTCGCCAACGCGGTGAACACCGCCGTGGTGATGTCGGCCGTCATGCTCTTCGGCGTCAACCTGATCATCACGCAGCTGTACAACTCCTTCTTCCCCCCGGCGATGGTCTGAGGCCGTGTCAGCTACCTACGTACCGCCGCTGCTGCGGCCGTTCCAACGGATCAAGGGCGTGGCCGGAGCGCCACGCGACTGGCTGGCGCGCATCGGCCACCAAGTCTTCTTCTTCCTGCGCTCACTCGGCTCCATGCCGATGGCGTTCAAGCATTACCCCAAAGAGGTCTGGCGGCTGCTGTCCGACGTCACCTGGGGCAACGGCAATCTCATCGTCGGTGGCGGCACCATCGGCGTGGTGCTGATCCTGTCGGCGTTCGGCGGCATGACCGTCGCCATCCAGGGCTACACCTCGCTGAACCTGCTCGGCCTGAGCCCCCTCACCGGCGCCATCTCGGCCTTCGCCACCACCCGCGAGCTGGGGCCGATGCTGGCCACCCTCGCCTTCGCGGCGCAGGCCGGCTGCCGGTTCACCGCGCAGCTGGGCGCCATGCGCATCTCCGAGGAGATCGACGCGCTGGAATCGGTTGCCATCCGGCCGCTTCCGTACCTGGTCAGCACCCGCATGATCGCGGCCATGATCGCCATCGTGCCGCTGTACTGCGTGGCGCTGCCGCTGGCCTACATCTCCTGCTCGCTGACCGTGTCCCTGGTGGGCGGTACCGCGACAGGCACCTTCCAGCACTACTTCTATCAGTTCCTGGTCCCCCACGATGTGCTGTACTCACTGCTGAAGGCGATCCTCTTCGTCGCGATCACCACCTTCATCCAGTGCTACTACGGGTATTTCGCCTCGGGCGGCCCCGAGGGCGTGGGTGTGGCGGCCGGTCGCGCGATCAAGCTCTGCATCATCGCGGTCGTCTTCGCCGACCTGTTCATGACCTTGGCGATCTGGGGGGTCAACCCCGGTATCCGGATCTCGGGATAGGGGGCGCACACGATGATCATCGATCCGAGCGGGCGCGGACCGACGATGCGGCAGTTGCTCATCGCCGGTGTCTGCGGCCTCACCGTCGTCGCCGTCGTTCTCGGCGTCCTGATGGCCAGATACAAGGGCTACTTCGTCGAAAAGGTCAATGTCACCGCGAATCTCACCACCACCGGTGACGGTCTGCCGGCCAACGCGGACGTGAAGTTCCGCGGCGTGCTGGTGGGTGCGGTCAAGGATGTGTCGGTGGCCGCCAAGGGCGAGCTGCAGCAGGTGCACATCGAGATGAAGCCGGAGTACACCGACGGCATCCCGGCCAATGTCACCGCGCGCGTGGTGCCGTCCAACCTGTTCGCCGTGACCTCGGTCGAACTGGTCTACAACGGAGCCGATTCCGCGCACCTCGAAGAGGGATCGCAGATCTCCGAGGACACCTCCAAGGGCACCATCGCCCTGCAGGACACCCTGACCACGGTCCGCAATATCCTCGGCAAGCTGGATCCGGTGCAGCTGGGCCGGGTGCTGGGCACCCTGTCCTACGCCCTCGACGGCAGCGGCCGGATGCCCGGCTCCACCATCGAGCGCGTCGACACCTGGCTCGCGGGCGTGCGCGGGTCGGTCCCGAACGTCGGCGGCTTCCTCGACGACTTCTCCACCTCCTTCCGGGCGCTCAACCAATCGGCGCCGGAACTGATGGGGGTGCTGCAGGATTCGGTCAAGACCGCGCAGACCATCTCCGACCGCCGCGCCGAGCTGACCGCGCTGCTCGCCGGGACGTCCAACACCATCGACAAGGTGAACGGGCTCTTCGCCCGCAACCCCAATGTCGGCAAGGACGTCACCAACGGCACCAGCGCCCTGTTCGGCGCCCTGTCGGACAACCCGGACGCGATCCCGCAGGCCATCGCCAACCTCAACGACTCGGTGCGCAAGCTGAGCTCGTCCTTCCACTGGGGTCCGCAGAACCAGATGATCTGGAACGTCGGCCTCACGTTCACGCCGTACAAGCCGTACACCCGCGAGGACTGCCCGCGCTACGGCGAGCTGGCCGCGCCCAGCTGCGGCACCGCGCCGCTCACCTCCGATCCGGGCACGCTGCCGGATTCGCTGCGGCCCAGGGCCATCGACGCGGCGGCGGGCCTGCCGATCGTCGCGCCGCCGCCGGGCTTCCCGCTGATCCCGGGCGTGACCGTCACGGGTCAGCCCGCGACCGGTGAGGCTCCGAAGCAGCAGGGCAACGACCCGCTCGCGGGTACCCCGCTGCAGGGCATGTTCCCGAACCTGGTGCCCGCCGCCCCGGCGAGTCAGCCGGATGCCCCGGCGAGCCGGCCGGACGCGCCGGCGACCGGCAAGGACATCGCCCTCGCAGGAGACGACGCCATCACCGCGATGCTCGGCCGGCGTCCCACCGCGGCGGAATACCTGCTGCTGAGCCCGATTCTGAAGGATGCGACCGTGCACCTGACGCAGAGCGAGGCCGGCCGATGAGCATTCGCAAACCGCTGATCGGCTTCGGCATCTTCGCGATCGTGTCCGTCCTGGTGACCGCGGTCATCTGGAACACGCTGGCCCGCACCGTCCAGGGGTCCACCAACACCTACTCCGCGACCTTCACCGATGTGCTCGGTCTGCGTCCCGGCGATGACGTCCGGATGGCGGGCGTGCGTGTCGGCAAGGTGGAGAAGATCGACCTGGACAGCAAGAACCAGGCCAAGGTGACCTTCATCGTGCAGCGCGATCAGACGCTGTACGGCGACACCAAGGCCCTGGTCCGCTACCAGAACCTGATCGGCCAGCGGTATGTCGCGCTGGCCCCGCCGGTCGCGGGCAAGCCGAAGACCGGTGATCACGTGGCGCTGAAGAACAATGGCGTGATCCCGATCGAGCGCACCGAGCCGTCCTTCGACGTCTCGGGTCTGCTCAACGGATTCCAGCCGCTGTTCCAGGTGCTGCAGCCCGAGCAGGTGAACAACCTGTCCAACACCTTCATCCAGGCGTTGCAGGGCGACAATGTCTCGTTGAGCGCGTTCATCACCCAGGCCGCCGCGGTGGCCTCGGACTTCGAACGCCGCGACGGGATCCTCTCCGACGTGATCACCAACCTGTCCAGCGTCATGTCCGGCCTGGCCAAGCGCGGCGACGAACTGGAGACGCTGGTCACCCAGACCCGCGCCCTGATCGGCGGTTTGTACGCGCAGGGCCAGTCGCTGCAGGCGTCCACCGTCCAGATCGCCGACGCCACACTGGGTCTGGTCGACATGTTCGGCAAGATCCAGCCCAAGCTGGTGGCGGCGCAGGCTTCCTCCAACGACGCGCTCGCGCTGCTGCTGGCCAACGGTTCCAAGCTGGACCAGGCCGCGGTGGATCTGCCCGGCATCCTCTCCGATGTCGGCAAGTTCACCCAGAACGGCGCCTACGCCAACGCCTACCTGTGCAGCCTGGATGTCTCGCTGTACGGTGTCCTCTTCCCGCGCGGTCTGTTCTCGCAGATCGGCGGCAACTCCCACTCGGCGGTGTGCCGGCCATGATGTCGAAACTCAAGTCCCGCTTCAATTCCAACCGCAATTTCTGGCTCGGCGTGCTCGGCGCCGCGGTGATCGTCGGACTGCTGATGGGTTCCTCCATCTACAAGACGGTGGGCATCGGCACCAAGAGCGTCAAGGCGGAGTTCGTGCAGACCGCCGGCATCAAGGTCGGTGACAAGGTGGACGTCTCCGGCGTTCCCGTCGGCACGGTCTCGGGCGCCGAGCTCGAGGGCGACCACGTGCTGATCACCCTGAGCGTCAACGACGATGTGAAGCTCGGCCAGGACGCCAAGGCCTCGATCAAGATGGCGACCCTGCTGGGCGCGCGCTACGTCGACCTCGTCCCCGGCGACGGCAAGGGGCTGAAGGGCAACCGGATCCCCAAGTCCAACACCGTGGTTCCCTACAACCTGGCCGACGTGGTCCAGGAGGGCACGCCGAAGTTCGAGGAGCTCGACACCAAGAAGCTGGCCGACTCGCTCAATCTGATCAATCAGCAGATGGGCGACACCCCCCAGATGACGGTGCAGGCCCTCGACGCCATCGGCGCGCTGGCCAAGACCATGAACAACCGCAAGGACCAGGTCGACCAGCTGCTCAAGGATCTGGACAAGGTCACCAAGATCCTCGGCGACAACCGCAACAGCGTGCTGCTGGTGATCACCCAGGGCGAGGCCATCGCCAATCGGGTGATGGAACGCCAGGGTCTGCTGAAGAGCCTGCTGGACAACATCGCCATGCTCAGCAAGCAGCTGCAGCAGATCGGGGCGCAGAACGACAACCGGTTCGGTCCCACCCTGATCCAGCTCAACACCATGGCCGAGGGTCTGCAGAAGAACAAGGACAACCTGGACCGGCTGCTGTCGATCATGCCGCCGGCCGTGCGGCAGTTCAACAATGTCTTCGGCAACGGCAACTACGGTGAGGTCGCGCTGCCCTGGCTGTTCCCGGACAACTGGTTGTGCTTCGCGCAGGTGAACGAGGGGTGCCACCAATGATGCTGAAACGAATCGCCCAGGCGGCCATGATCGGTGTGGCGGCCGCGGCCGTCGGCTCGTGCTCGCTCGTTCCGCTCGGAGTGAAGGACGCCGCGGGCCAGACCCAGCACTTCACCGCCGACTTCCTCAATATCGCGGGCATGTTCGAGGGCAACCCGATCACCGTGCTCGGTCTCGAGGTGGGCCGGGTCGACAAGATCGTGCCCAAGGGTCAGTACGTCGAGGTCCACATGACCGTGGACAAGGGCGTCGACATCCCGAAGAACGTTCAGGCCGCACTGGTTTCGCCGTCCATCGTGACCGATCGGCACATCGAGCTCACCCCGCGCTACACCGGCGGTGACAAGCTGCGCGACGGCGCGCACCTGACCACCCAGCAGACCAAGACCCCGGTCGAGCTGGACACCATGATCAAGACCATCGACTCGTTCGCCGCCGCGCTGAAACCCCAAGAGGGACAGGACGGCATCGGCCCGCTGTCGGGCCGGGTGCTCTACCCGATGATGAACGGCAACGGCGAGAAGATGCGCGATGTGCTCAACTCGCTGTCCGGGGCGTTGAAGACGGGCCTGGACAACAAGGACGCCATCTCCACCATCATCATCAAGCTCAACGAGCTGACCACCATGCTCGCCGAGAACGACGATTCGGTGCGCGGTTTCAGCAACAAGATCACTCAGATGACCGGGCTGCTGTCCGACCAGGCCCCCGGCCTGCAGGCCACCCTCGATCAGCTGAACGCCTTCCTGGCCAACACCAGTGGCGCGTTCTCGCAGTACTCCGACCAGCTCAACGGCACCCTCACCGGGCTCACCGCGGTCACCAAGCAGCTGCGCGACAACGCGGCCGGCGTGACCGAGGTGGTCGACGTGACGCCGCTGCTGATGCAGAACCTGGACCGCTCGGTCAACCGGCAGGGCAACTTCATTCGCCTGCACGGCCTGATCGGCACGGCGCTCTCGGGTGAGATCGTCAGCCTGTTCTGCGAGCGCGTGCAGATGAAGTCGGACGGCTGCCGGACGGGCAAGATGGAGGACTTCGGACCCGACTTCGGTCTGATGGCGGCGGCGCTGGGGATGACCAAATGAGCAATCGAATGTCAGCCCTCTGGGGTGAGCGCACCGGCCGCCGGGCGCGGCGCGCGATCGTGGCGGTCGCGGTCACCGCGACGGCCGTGGTGGCGTCGGGCTGCGGTGTCACGGTGGAGAGCCTGCCGCTGCCCAAACCCGGTCCGGGCAGCGATACCTACACGATCCACGCGGCCTTCGACAATGCCCTGAACCTCCCGGATCAGGCCAAGGTCAAGATCGGTGGTTCCGATGTCGGGGTGGTCACCAAGATCACCACCAAGGATTTCAAGGCCAATGTGGACCTGGCCATCCGCAAGGACATCGAATTGCCCAAGGGCAGTACGGCGGAACTGCGGCAGGCCACCCCGCTCGGCGACGTGTTCGTGGCCGTGTCCAAGCCCAAGACCCAGCCCGGCGCGGAAATGCTGAAAGACGGCGCCCGGATCGAGAACACCTCGGCCGGCGCCACCGTCGAAGAGCTGCTGATCTCGGTCTCGTTGCTGTTCAACGGCGGCGGCATCGCCAGCCTGTCCAAGCTGACCTCCGAGCTGGACTCCATCGTCGGCGGTCGCGGTGAGCAGCTCGGCCATGTGCTGACCCAGATGACCAGCGTGATGACCAGCCTGAACAACAACAGCGCGCGCGTCGACAATGTGCTGTCCGGGTTCAGCGCGCTGGCCAACACCATCGAGGCCAACCACCAGCAGCTCGGCCAGGTGGCCGACAGCCTGCCCGGCATGATCGGCGCCATCGCCGAGAACAACCAGGCCATCGGCGATCTGCTCAACAAGATCTCGACAACCAGTGCGGCCCTGGGTGATTACGCCAACACCACCTCGGACTCGCTGGGCAGCCTGCTCGACAATCTGAACCAGCTGATGTCGGCACTGGCCCGGACCGATCAGACGCTCGGCCCCGCGCTGGACGCGCTGCACGACATCCGGCCCAAGGCCGACGCCTCCTTCAAGGGTGACGTCCTGGCCGTCAGCGGCACCCTCACCATGCTCGACATCGGCCTGCTCACCGACCCGGCGAACAGCAAGTTCCCGGACGTGAAGGATCTCAACGATTTCGGCGGCAGCCTGATCCAGGTCCTGCAGATCATCTACGGCCGGATCAACGGGGGACACCGATGAACTGGGTATCGCGACACAAGAACCTGGTATCCAATGGCGCGCTGGTGCTGATCCTGCTGGTGGGCGCGTCCTACCTGGCGATCAGCGTGATGCGGGTGAACCCGCTGCGCGAAACCTACACGGTGACGGTCAATCTGGACCGTTCCGGCGGGTTGCAGGCGGGCAATGACGTGACCCTGCGCGGCTTCCGGGTCGGCAAGGTCGACGACATCAAGCTGATCGACAACGGCGCGGCCATCGCGGCCACCGCCGAGATCGACAAGAAGTACTCCATTCCCGCGGACACCGTGGTCGCGGTGGGCGCGCTGTCCGGCGCGGGTGAGCAGTACATCGACTTCCGCCCGAACACCGAGAGCGGGCCCTTCCTGCACAACGGTTCGCTGGTGCCGTTCGATCCGGCCAAGGTCAAGACGCCCACCCCGGTGTGGTCGGTGCTCGACAACGCCAGCGCCCTGATCGCCCAGGTGGATCCGGACAAGTTCAGCGTCATCCTGACCGAGCTGGACACCGCGCTGTCCGGCGGCCCGGATCAGCTGCGCTCGCTGGTCAACGCGGTCAGCATCGCCACCAAGGGCCTGGACGATCTGCTCCCGCAGACCACCAACCTGCTCAAGAATTTGCAGGTCATTTCCGGCACCACCGCGCTCGCGCAACCGGACCTGGGTACGCTGACCCGTAATTCGAGTGTGTTGTTCAATCAGTTCAACGACGCGAACGCCGAACTCCAGAAGATCCTGGAGCAGGCCCCCGGCCAGATGCGGGACCTCGGCGCGGTGCTGGACCGGACCGCGGACCCGATGACCAGTCTGGCCACCAACTTCGCGGCCATCACCAGGGCCGCGCAGCTGCGCACGCCGGCGCTGCGGGCACTGTTCCCGTCGCTGGTGATCGGTGCCTCCGCCATGGGTGTGCCGGCGCATGACGGCGAGTTCTACACGATTGTCGACATCTGGCCGCGCGCCTTCTGCGACTACGCCACCAAGAAGGTGCGGACGGAAGTGGCCACCGAGAACACCTTCCCGCGGTGGGCGGGCTACTGCCAGAACCCGCCGCAGGATCAGCAGATCCGCGGATCGGCCAACGCGCCGCGACCGGACGTGCCCAACAACGGCGCACTGCCGCCCGCGGGCGCGGATCCGAACGAGCGGACGCTGCCGCCGCTCAAGTGAGGGCCATAAACCAACACGGTGCGCCCGCAGCGCACCGGGAAAGTGATCGATAGATGTCGGACGACGCTGCCCAGGACAAGAAAACCGAAGACGATTCGATCGCCGAGGCCGATAGCCAGGGCAACGCCGAGCAGGTCACCGAGCCGAAGGCGACCGAGGCCGCCGAGCCGAAGGCGAGCGAAACCGCCGAGACGGTGGTGATCAGCAAGGACGCCGAGCCGAAGGCGAGTGTGGACGCCGAGGCCGCCGGCTCCGAGCCGGCCGCCGAGCCGAAGGCGGGCGGCAAGTCCGGCCTGCTGTCGGCGGTGTCGGTGCCGCTGGTCGCGCTCGGCGGGCTCGGTGTGGTGGCGGTGGCCGCGATCGCCGGGGCCGCCGGATTCTGGTGGCAGTCCCACGACCGCGCCCAGCAGCTCGACGCCCGCGACGACGCCACCTCGGCGGCGTGCGGCTTCGTGCGCACCCTCACCGCGTACGACGAGAAGTCGCTGCCCGACTTCGCCGCCCGGATGAAGTCGCAGATCGCCGATGGCGGTGAGTTCGCGCAGAGCTTCGAGCCGGTGGCCTCGGATCTGCAGGACCTGCTGATCAAGCAGCACGCCAAGGCGACGCTGGGCATGCTGCGCTGCGCCTACGAGAACGGCGACGCGAACAAGGCGACCATCCTGGTAGACGTGCTCCAGACCGCCACCAACGATCTGCACGCCCAGCCGGTCGTGCTGCCGCTGCCCTCCTACGTCGAGCTGGAGAAGAAGGGCGACAAGTGGCTGGTCACCAAGTACCGCACGGTCTACGGCAATGATGACAGCGCCATCCCCGGCGCGGGTGGCGACAAGCAGGGCGTCCAGCCCTCGGGTCAGGCGACTCCCCCGGCGCAGCCCGCGCCGACGCCCGCGGCCCCCAAGCCCGGCAGCTGAGTAGTCCGCGTACAGCGTGAGAAAGGGCCCGCCTCCGGATCTTCCGGAGGCGGGCCCTTCTGGTCGTGTCGCGGCGTCATCACCGCAGGTAGGCGGGCTACACCGACGTCTTCGGGGCAAGCGTGCGCGCGGTCCTCAGAACAGTGTGAGTGCCTCGGTGACAGGCGCTTTGGCGGCCGCGGCCCGGCGGCGCGGGGTGGCGGGCGCGGAATGCGCGGTCGCGCCGATCTTCTCGGCCGGGTCCACGGGCGCGGTCACCGGCAGCGGCTCGGTCTTGGGCTCCGCGACCGGGATCGGCGCGGTGGGCGGATCGAAGGGCTCCGGCTGCCCGGCATCGGAGTCGGTCGTCTTCCCGGTGGCGGCGGCCTGGCGGGCGGCCTGTCCGGCCAGGGTGTCGGCCTGCTCGTTGAAGTAGTTGCCGACGTGGCCGCGCACCCAGCGGAACCGGACCGGGCCGGGGCGGGTGGCGATGGCGCGGTCGATCTGCTGGATCAGCTCGACATTCTTGACCGCCGCGCCGGTGGAGGTCTTCCAGCCGTTGTTGCGCCAGCCGTTGATCCACTCGGAGGCGCATTTGATGGCGTAGAGCGAATCGCTCTCGATGAGTAGGGGTTCGGCGTTCGGATGGGCCCGGACGGCCTCGAGTAGCGCGCGCAGCTCCGCGATCTGATTGGTGCCCGAGGGCCCGCCGCCGCTGGCCGAGCCGCCCGCATGATTGACCCAGGCCCAGCCGATCGCCCCGCCCGGATTGCGCAGGCATGATCCGTCGGTGCTCACGATGATCATGCGGCCTACCCTACGCGATCCGGCCGACAAGATCGGTGCCGTGGAATTCCTCTATCTCCCTGCGCAATTGCGATTCGGTCCGCCGGGTCGTGGCCTGCACCAATGCGGCCAGCATCGCGGAGAACAACTTGCCGGTGACGCCGCGCGGCGCCCAGTACTCGGTCTCCGAGGTCAGCACCGCGCGCCCGTACCCGAGCGGGTCGAAGCGCAGGGTGATGACACAGAAGTCGGAGCACGCCGACGCCGGCTTCCCCTTCCGGCGTCGGCGCAGTGTGTACTCGATGACCGCGTTGCGGCGGTAGTCGGTGATCTCACACTCGATCGTGGGATGCCACAGGCCGACGCGCAGGGTCGCGGCGAAGACCGCTCCGAGACCATGGTCGGAATCCCCGACCGGCTCGAAGGCGGCCACGCCGAACGCCCAGTCCGGCACGAACTGATGGTTGTCCGTATATGTGAACGCGACTTCCACCGGTGCGCCGACATCACTCGCGTACTTGAAATGGCCCATAGGCTGCTCCCTGTCCCACGGCTGCCATTAAAAGTACTACAGCAATCCTATTTATTGAACGAAGTCGTCCAATCGATCCACGATGTACTCGGCGATCGGCAGCGCGGAGGTGGCCGCCGGGGACGGGGCGTTGAGCACGTGCACCGTGCGCGGCGTGCGCTCGAGCAGGAAGTCGTGAGCCAGGCTACCGTCGCGCAGCACCGCTTGGGCGCGGATGCCGGCCTCCCGCGGCAACAGGTCGGCGACCGTCAACTCCGGGCAGTAGCGGCGGCATTCGGCCAGGTAACCGCGCTTGAACAGGGAGTTGCGCAGTTCCCGCAGCCCGGTGCGGACATGGGCGGCGGCCACTCGGTGAAAACCGCGGTAGCCCAGGATCTCCCGGGCGTCGCGCAGGTTCACGCTGCCCTTGCGGTAGCCTTCCCGGGCCAGGCCGAGCACGGCATTGGGCCCGACGGTCAGCGCGCCGTCGATGGTGGGGCTCAGATGCACGCCGAGGAACGGCAATTCGGGATCCGGGATCGGGTAGATGAGGGTGTTCACCAGATCTTTGCGGTGCGGCGGCAACTGGTAGTACTCGCCGCGGAAGGGCACGATGCGCAGCTCGATGTCCAGGCCCGCCAGTCGCGCCATCCGGTCGGCCTGCAGACCCGCGCACACCACCAGCCGCCGCGTCTGCCAGGTGCCGGTCGGACCGGAAATGGTTACCGCTGAGTCTGTTTCGGTGATGGCGGTGATCTCCGCGTTCACCGCGATCTCACCACCGGCCGCGCGCACGTCCGCGGCCAGCGCCCGGGTCACCTGGCCGTAGTCGATGATGCCGGTGCTCGCCACGAACAGCGCCCCGACCCCGGCGATCCGCGGCTCCCGCCGCACCAGTTCGGCGGCGTCGAGCAACTCCACCTCGACCCCGTTGGCGACCGACCGCTCGTAGAGCGCGAGCATCCGCGCGTGCTCCCCGGCATCGGTGGCCACCAGCAGTTTTCCGCACTCCTCGAACGGAATCTCGTGTGCCGCCGCGAATCGCTTGGTCAGCTCCGCGCCGCGCACGCACAGCCGCGCCTTCAGGCTGCCGGGCTCGTAGTAGATGCCGGAGTGGATGACCCCGCTGTTGTGCCCGGTCTGGTGCCGGCCCAGCTCCCCGGCCTTCTCCACCAGCAGCAGGCTCGCCCCCGGGTGACGCTCGAGCACGCGGTGCGCGGTCGCCACCCCGACGATGCCCCCGCCGATCACGCAGTAGTCGTACACACCGGAAGTCTCACACAGTGACGGTCGCGGAGTCTTCCCCGTGCACGGCGTTCGCATCGGCCGCGGCCGGCACCGGATGCCGCGCGATCTGCAGGCCGTAGGTGCCCAGCGCCGGATCCGACAGCGTCAGGGTCACATCGCCGTGGCTGTCCACATCGGTGCGCAGCCGGGTATTGGCGGTCGGGTCGGTGGTGATCCCCAGCTGCTGCCCGAGCGGCGAGTTGAGCAGGACGTCGGCCACGGTGGCGAAGACATTGGTGTCGAGGGTGAGGGTCACCGTCTCGTGCTGAACACCCGCCAGCTGCGCGCCCACATAGGTGGTGCCGAGCTGGAGCTGACCGGCCAGCGGTCGCGGCGCCTCGGCCGCGGGAGCGCTGCCGAGGATGTGGTCCGGAATCGCCTGCGCCCCCACCGGTTCCAGCGGATATCCGCCGAAAAGCGAGGTCAGCGCGATCTTCTCGGCGATCGGCGCGCCGAGCTGCAGGCCCGGCCGATCGGCGGCGGGGCCGGGTGCGGCGAGCGCCGGGCCGCCGGCCGGTGTGGTGGTCGTGAGTTTGCCGGGCCGCTGGGCCATCTCGTTGGCGATGTACGAGCCCGCCGCGACGGTCAGCCCGATGCTGGCCATGCTGGCGGTGACGATGGCGCTGTAGCGGATCACCTGGGCCGTACGCCGGGTCGACCGGGCGGCCTGGGTCGCTAGTTGATGCGACATGACTGGTGCGTCCTCTCCCTCTCCCCTGGGGCCCCCTGCGCGACGCAGACCCGCACCATTGAAAGTCGTACGCGCGTCCAGATTACGGTGGCGGCGGGTACCACATGCCGTAGGTGAGACCAGGATCACTCTCGGGAAAGGTTGGGCATCATCAGGTTTTCGGCAGCGAAAGCCTGGGTAAAAACTTGTTAGCGGCGAGCGCCAACTCGACTGCCATCGAAGAGACCTCCGGCCAACGGCGTCCGGTCGGCACCAGGCACGGCGCACCCAGGCTGGCGCTCGCTCGCTCCCTCCCAGCTGGTCGGGACCACCCCGGACCGTTGGGAGACAAAGCCCCTGTGGGAATTGGGGATTCTGGTCGGAGGCCGGGATCGGCGGCGGGTCAGGTGAACTGACCCGCCGCTCGGCCGTTTCCGGGCGGACCGGCGAAGGCCTGGGCCAGGCCCAGCCATTCCAGCGCGTCCGCGCCCCGGACCTCGAGCGCCAGATCGTCGAGATGGCGACGCTGGGTGACCACCAGGCAGAAATCCAGGGCGGGTCCGCTGACCCGCTGCGCGGCATCCTCCGGCCCCCAGGTCCACCGGGTCCCGTCGGGCGCGGTCAGCTCGACCCGGAACTCCTCGCCGGGCGCGGCCTTGTCGTGCATCAGGTAGGCGTAATTCCGGGTCCGCACGCCGATGTGCGCGATGTGCCGCAGCCGGGCGGTGGACTCCCGGGTGCGCCCGAGCGTGTCGGCGACGTCCTGTCCGTGCGCCCAGGTCTCCATCAGGCGGGCGGTGACCATGGAGGCGGGGCTCATGGGCGGGCCGAACCAGGGCAGCTTGGTTCCGGCCGGGACCGTGCGCAGCGCCTCCACCAGAGCGGCGTGGTCGCGACGCCAGTTGGCGAGCAATTGCGGCGCAGGGGTTTTCGCGCCCTCCTCGGCGGCCTCGTCCACGAAGGTGAGGGCCTTCGGCAGCGCCGCCTGGACCAGCTTGTCGAATTCGGCCGCATCGGTGACCGCGATGGTGGCGACCTGATCGGTCCAGTTCAGGTGGGCGATCTGGTGCGCGATGGTCCACCCGGCGGCGGGGGTGTCGCGCTCCCAGCCGGTCGGATCCAGGTCCGCGATCAGCCGATCGAGATCGGCGCATTCGGCGGTGAAGTCGGCGAGCAATGCCTCGAGATCGGCCACGGGCCCAGCATCGCAGTCGTCCCGGAAAAATGCAAGCACGCGTGCTTGATTTCCCGGGCTGCCGGAGGATTGCCCCGAAAGTGCTGTCTACCAGCCGAAAAGGATCAGATGCACGGCCCCGACCACCAGGCCCAGGGCCGCACCGTGCAGATACAGCAGCCAGGCATCCTGCTCGATGGAGGCGTAGAACATCTCCATGAACTCGCCCGGCGTGAGCTGCTGCAACTTGCGGGCCGCGAACTCGTCGATCTTCTTGGCCTGCGCGGCCGCGAATTCCGGATCGTCGGCCAGGGTCGGGGCCAGTCCCACCGCGGCGGTGGTCGCGCCGATCTTCAGATTGTCGAACTGCCGCTTGCCGAACACCGTCCGCACCACCGAATGGGTCACCCCGAGCTGACGGTGGATCTCCTGGGCGATGAGCCGCTCCAGGATCTGCCGGGTCTTGTCGCCATTGGGGCCGTCGAGCAGTTCGCCGGCCAGATTCGGCAGCGTGAGCACCTGGTAGGCCAGGATGTGCGCGAGATCGGCCGCGGCCTCCGGTTGCCGCTTGGCCAGCAGCGCCTGCTTCCACAGGTACTTGTAGCGCGGTTGCGGATCGCCCGGCTCGAACACCACCTTGACCGCGATGACGTTCACGATCACGCCGATCGCGGCGGTCACGCTCAGGATCACCAGCCAGGCCGGAATCCAGTGCAGCACGGGAAGATCGTGGTGCACATGCATGTACAGGGCCAGCAGCAGGCCGAAGGGCGCGCCCAGCAGGCCCACGCGCACCATGAACTTCAGTTCCGGCGCGGCGATGGTGGTGGTCAGATCCTTGAGGATCTCCGGGTTGTCGCGCAGGTAGCGGATGACGAAGTCCTTGATGTCGATCAGCTGGTCGACATTGTCGCCGAGCTGGTCGAAGGCCCGGCGGGCCAGGGTCGGCAGCTCCCGTTCGATGCGCTGGTACAGGGCGTTGCGCACGGACTTGGGCACCGCGCCCCACAGATCCGGGTTCTCCTGCTTCATGATCGCGTCGACCATGTCCGGAACCTGTTTGCGGCCGACCTCGGTGATGTAGTCGGCGATGCCCTCGAGGTCGAGCTCGTGGATGAAGTCCTTGGGACTGCCGATCCGCATCAGCGCCTTGTCCACGCAGATGCTGGCCATCTTCTCGGCGCGCGCCGGAATGAAGCCCTGGAAGCCGAGCTGCCTGCCGTCGCCGGAGAAGGTGGGCAGCACCTGGACGCGGCGCGGCAGGTAGGGGTAGAGGATCTCGAGGCCGGGCACCCGGAAACCCTTGAAGTAGACCGGCCAGAACAACATCAGCACGCCGGTCCAGTTGGTGAGCCAGCCGGCGATGGCGCTGAAGATGGGGAAGCTGATCAGATCGACCACGAGCTTGGACTGGCCCGTCAGTTGTTCCCAGTCCAGGAACAGGCCCGAGGCCAGTGTCGTCATAGCGGGGTCCCCCTACGGCCGAGCTCGTGGTGAGAAATCAGATCACCAACACTCTCATCGGGTCGTGTCGCTGTCAAAAGGTCCTGGCCTGGAAGAACGTGTCGTGTCGCGCCGGTGTGGGCGGGGTCATGGCGACGTACTCTGCGGCGGGTCCGGGAGTTCGGAATACTGGTCAACCGACCAGGGTGGCAGGCAGGGAGCAGAGCATGACCGTCGATCGTCGGGCTTTCATCGGCGGCACCGGAAGCGGAAGGTCGCGACCGGGGAGATGCCCGGTACCGAGGTGACCTCGAGCGCGGCGTCGCCGTCGAGCATGCAGCC
>NZ_JBSGCY010000066.1:0-35426 GCF_053602115.1 Nocardia sp. NPDC004582
CCCGGTGCCGTCCGGCTGGTGCGCTCGCCGCGCCCCGGTGGTCTCCGAGGGATGGACCCGCCGCGCCCCCGTGGTCTCGGAGGGATGCACCCGCCGCGCCCCGGTGGTCTCCGACGGGTGCACACGCCGCGCCCCGGTGGTCTCCGACGGATGCACTCGCCGCGCCCCGGTGGTCTCCGACGGATGTCTTCGCCGCGCTGAGGATTCCGGCTGCGCCCCACGTCGCGTCCCCGACGTCTCGGACTGCTGCCCGGGCCAGGGGGGCGGCGTGCCGGACTGTTGTCCGCGACGCGCCGCGGTGGGGTCCGATTGCTGCCATCGACCGGCCGGTGAATCCGCTTGCGCCGCTCGCGAACCCGGCGCGTTCCGGGTCCCCCGGCGCGGGGTCGACGGCGAGGCGGATCTTCGGGCGGACGAGTCCGCGCCTCGACGAATGGGCGGTGCGTGCGTGCTCCCGGCCGCGGTCCCCTCGGCCAGCGCACGGTGCGCGGCCGCCGCGAATTCCGAACAGGTCGGGTACCGGTCGTCGGGGTGCTTGGCCAGGGCGCGGGCCAGGACCGGATCCAGGGTGGCGGGCAGGTCGGGTCGCAGGCTGGCGATCGGGGGCGGGTTGTCGTAGAGGTGGGCTTTGACGATCGCGCCGAGGTCGTTCGCGCGGAACAGCGGCACCCCGGTGAGCAGCCGGAACAGGGTGCAGGCCAAGGAGTATTGGTCGGCGCGGTGGTCGACGGGCTGGTTCTGCAGTTGTTCCGGGGAGGCGTAGGCCAGCGTCGCCATGACCGAGCCGGAGCCGGTGAGGCGGCCGGTGTCCTCCTGGAGTCGCGCGATGCCGAAGTCGGTGAGCAGGACGCCGGCTTGCTGTTCGCGGGTCTCGCGCGCCAGCATGATGTTGGCGGGCTTGACATCTCGGTGCAGTACGCCGACCCGGTGCGCGTAGTCAAGGGCGTCGGCGGTGGCGGCCACGATCTCGACGGCGCGCTCGGCGGTCATGTCGGTGACCGATTCGGCTTCGATGCCGTCGACATACTGCATGGCGATCCACAGTCGTCCGTCCTCGACGCCGCGGTCGTAGACGGTGACCACGCCGGGGTGGTTCAACCGGGCCGCGAGGTCGGCCTCGCGTTCGAATCGAGCGTGAGTCTCGCTGTCGCCGTGGTACTCCGCGTTCAACAGCTTCAGTGCGATCCAGCGCGGCAGGCGTGGATGGCGCGCCAGGTATACCGCGCCCATCCCGCCGCGTCCGAGCTCACGTTCGATGACATACCCGGCGAAGTTCTCACCTGGTTCGACCACGACCCCTCCCATTCCGGCGAGGTGATCATAGCCACAAACGGGCATACCTCACCGGCGGCTGGGGATTACCGCCGAGTAAGTATTTCAGCCGACCAGATTTCGGACGGCCACCGGCAGGTCACGGGTGCGCCGATACGGTCCGGCCACCGCCACCCCGAACGGACGCGCCAGCAGGCTCGTCGCGATCGCGGACACCTCCTCGGTGGTGACTTCGTCGATGCGAGCGAGGGTTTCGGACACACTGCGGTGATTGCCGTAGCTGAGCTCCGAGCGCCCGATGCGGTTCATCCGCGATCCGGAGTCCTCGAGCCCCAGCACCAGTCCCCCGCGCAGCGAACCCTTGGCGCGAGCGCATTCGGCGTCGGTGATGCCATCGGCCGCCACCTCCTCGAGCACGCCGTGCGCCAAAGCGGCCACGCGGCCGAGGTTTTCGGGCTGGCATCCCAGGTACACCGAGAACGCCCCGGTGTCGGCGAAGGTGTCGACGCTGGAGTACACCGAGTACGCCAGCCCGCGCTCCTCCCGAATGCGCTGGAACAGCCGCGAACTCAGTCCGCCGCCGAGCACGGTGTTGAGCACCGACAGCGGCCAGCGCTTCTCACCCTCGTGCCGCCCGAAGGCGCGGGTGCCGAACACCAGGTGCGCCTGCTCGCTGTCCCGGTTGATGCGGATCAGCTCCGGATTGCCGCGCGGACGGAACTTGCCCTCGCGCCGGGGCGCCGGTTCCAGTCCGGTCTCGAGCCGATCCTCGAAGGCGCGGAACACCAATTCGACGACGTGCTCGTGCTCGATATTGCCCGCGACCGCCACCACCATTCGGTCGGGCCGGTAGCGGCGCAGGTGGAACGAGCGCAATTGCTGCGCGCCCATCGCCTCGATGGAATCGACACTGCCGATCACCGGACGCCCGATGGGATGGTCGCCGAACAGCGCGGTCAGGAAGGCGTCGCCGACCATGTCCTCGGGATCGTCGTCGCGCATGGAGATCTCCTCCAGCACCACCTGCCGCTCCACGCTCACGTCCTCGGCCCGGCACAGCCCGTTGAGCACCACATCGCTGACCAGATCCACCGCCAGCGGCAGATCCTCGTCGAGCACGTGGGCGTAATAGCAGGTCTGCTCCTTGGCGGTGAACGCGTTGAGCTCGCCGCCGACCGCGTCCATGGCCTCGGCGATGTCCAGGGCCGAGCGCGAGGGCGTGGCCTTGAACAGCAGATGCTCGAGGAAATGCGCGGCGCCGGCCACGGTCGGGCCCTCGTCGCGCGAACCGACACCGACCCACACGCCGATCGAGGCCGAGCGCACGCCCGGCACATGCTCGGTCACGACCCGCAGGCCGCCGGGCAGTACGGTCCGGCGCACGCCGATATCCATTGCGGGAGACTCGTTCCGGTCGATCGCGAGCGCAGAACCCCCCTGCTCCAGGTTGCGGAGCAAGGGGGCGTTGTTCTGCACGGAGTCCTTCGCGGTGCGCGCGGAACCCGCGCGCACCGCGGACTGCTTCTTCGTCACAGAGAAATGATTACTCTGCGTTCGCGTCGGCCGCAGCAGAGGTCGCGGAGTTGTCCGAATCCTCGTCGATCGGCACCAGCGAGATCTTGCCGCGGTTGTCGATGTCGGCGATCTCGACGCGGATCTTGTCACCCACGTTGACCACGTCCTCGACCTTGGCGACGCGCTTGCCGTTGCCCAGCTTCGAGATGTGGACCAGACCGTCGCGGCCCGGGAGCAGCGAGACGAACGCGCCGAAGGCGGTGGTCTTGACGACCGTGCCCAGGAAGCGCTCGCCGACCTTCGGCAGCTGCGGGTTGGCGATGGCGTTGATCGCGTCGATCGCGGCCTGCGCCGACGGGCCGTCGGTCGCACCGACGAACACGGTGCCGTCATCCTCGATGGAGATGTTGGCGCCGGTGTCCTCGGTGATCTGGTTGATCACCTTGCCCTTGGGTCCGATCACCTCGCCGATCTTGTCGACCGGGATCTTGATGGCGGTGACGCGCGGAGCGTAGGGGCTCATCTCGTCCGGGGTGGCGATGGCCTCGGCCATCACGTCCAGGATGGTGTCGCGGGCGTCCTTGGCCTGGTTCAGCGCACCGGCCAGCACCTGCGACGGGATGCCGTCGAGCTTGGTGTCGAGCTGGAGGGCGGTGACGAACTCGCGGGTGCCGGCGACCTTGAAGTCCATGTCGCCGAAGGCATCCTCGGCGCCCAGGATGTCGGTGAGGGCCACGTAGCGGACCTCGTCCTCACCCTTGTCGTTCTTCACGGTGTCCGACACCAGGCCCATGGCGATACCGGCGACGGGGGCCTTGAGCGGCACACCGGCGTTCAGCAGCGACAGGGTCGAGGCGCAGACCGAGCCCATCGAGGTGGAACCGTTGGAGCCCAGCGCCTCCGACACCTGACGGATGGCGTAGGGGAACTCCTCCTGAGAGGGCAGCACCGGCATCAGGGCGCGCTCGGCGAGGGCGCCGTGGCCGATCTCGCGACGCTTGGGCGAACCCACGCGACCGGTCTCACCGGTGGAGAACGGCGGGAAGTTGTAGTGGTGCATGTAGCGCTTGGAGGTCTCCGGGCCGAGCGAGTCGACCTGCTGCGCCATCTTCACCATGTCGAGGGTGGTGACGCCCAGGATCTGGGTCTCGCCACGCTCGAACAGCGCCGAACCGTGAGCCCGCGGCACCACGGCGACCTCGGCCGACAGCGCGCGGATGTCCGCCAGGCCACGGCCGTCGATGCGGAAGCTGTCGGTCAGGATGCGCTGGCGGACCAGCTTCTTGGTGACCGAGCGGAAGGCCGCGCCCAGCTCCTTCTCCCGACCGGCGAAGGACTCGGCCAGCTCGGAGAGCACGGCCAGCTTGATCTCGTCGGTGCGCTCGTCGCGCTCCTGCTTGCCCGCGATGGACAGCGCCTCGTTCAGCTCGCGCTTGGCGGTGCCCTCGACGGCCTCGTAGGCGTCGGGCTGGTACGGCAGGAAGATCGGGAACTCTTCGGTCGGCTTGGCCGCCAGGGCGGCCAGGTCGGCCTGCGCCTTGCACAGGCGGGCGATGAACGGCTTGGCGGCCTCGAGGCCCTCGGCCACAACGATTTCCGTCGGGGCGGCGGCGCCGTCGGCGATCAGGGCCAGCACATTGTCGGTGGCCTCGGCCTCGACCATCATGATGGCGACGTCACCGTCGACCACGCGGCCCGCGACGACCATGTCGAACACGGCGTTCTCGAGCTGCTCGACGGTCGGGAAGGCGACCCACTGGCCCTCGATCAGAGCGACGCGCACGCCGCCGACCGGGCCGGAGAAGGGCAGGCCCGCGATCTGGGTGGACGCCGAGGCGGCGTTGATCGCGACCACGTCGTAGAGATCCTTCGGATCCAACGACATGACGGTCACGACGACCTGGATCTCGTTGCGCAGGCCGTCGACGAAGGACGGGCGCAGCGGCCGGTCGATCAGGCGGCAGGTCAGGATCGCGTCGGTGGAGGGGCGGCCCTCACGACGGAAGAACGAGCCGGGGATGCGGCCCGCGGCGTACATGCGCTCCTCGACGTCCACCGTCAGCGGGAAGAAGTCGAACTGATCCTTAGGCTGCTTGGAGGCGGTGGTGGCCGAGAGCAGCATGGTCTCGTCGTCGAGGTAGGCGACCACGGAACCCGCGGCCTGCTTGGCCAGGCGGCCGGTCTCGAAACGGATGGTGCGAGTGCCGAACGCGCCGTTGTCGATCAGGGCGACGGACTCGAAAACGCCGGGCTCGACCTCGGCGGCGGAACTGGTCTGGGTGTCGGACATCTTTGTTATCTCAACCTCTCGTCTTCGCCGGAGCCGGCACGCGTTCGTACACGTGCCCTCCGGCTCGCGGCCGTACCCGGCATGGGCGCGCGCCAGCCCTCGTGGCTGTCGCACGCACACCCGGCCGGCATCCCCTTGGATGCGGCGACGCGGAGGCGGTCATCGATCGAAGCCCTCCGGGCGCGCATGGTTCATCTCATACTTCGCGCCCCGAAAAGCCACTACCGAAGACCGACGCCACGCGACGGGTGCATACGGCTCGTGTTGGCGTATACCCGGCCGTGTTCCCCCTCGTGGGGAACCTCCGGCCACATATACGAAAGGCCAACGAGAAGGATTCTATGCCTCCTCGTTGGCCGGTTCGTCAACTACCTCTGCTCACCAGGTGTGTCACCTCGCGGGCCGAGGGGTCCGCGGCTGGAATCAGCGACGCAGGCCGAGACGCTCGATCAGCGAACGGTAGCGGTTGATGTCCTTGTCCTGCAGGTACTTCGACAGCCGCTTGCGACGACCGATCAGCGCCATCAGACCGTGGCGGGTGTGGTGGTCGTGCTTGTGCTTCTTGAGGTGCTCGGTGATGTCGGCGATCCGCTTCGACAGCAGCGCGATCTGCGCCTCCGGGGAACCGGTGTCGGTCTCGTGGACGCCGTACTCGGCGAGAATCGCCTTCTTCTGCTCAGTGGTGAGAGCCACAGATACTCCTTGTTTCAGTCCGCGCTCGTGGGACCCGACTCCGGAGAGTCGGGGCGGGCGCCGCCGCGGACCGCAGCAAACCCGACGGGCCAGCTTACCGGAGGGTTCCGGCTCGCGGAAATCGGCCCTGGCGTGGCCTACTCGTCGGCCTCGCCGCCGAGCACCTTGCGGGCCTGATCGCAGTCGCGGCGGATGGCCTCCACCAGTTCCTCGATCGACTCGAACTTGCGCATGCCGCGCAGCTGCTCGACGAAGTCGACGGCCACGTGCTTGCCGTAGAGGTCGGCCTCGAAGTCGAGGATATGGGGCTCGACGGTGCGGTTGCGGCCGTCGAAGGTCGGGTTGGTGCCGACCGAGATGGCGGTCATGTGGCGGGTGCCCGCCAGCGGGTCGCCGGGCTCGAGGACGGTGAACCAGCCCGCGTAGACGCCGTCGGCGGGGATGGCGGCATGCATGGTGGGGGCCACGTTGGCGGTCGGGAAGCCCAGGCCCTTGCCGCGGCCGTCGCCGTGCACGACCACGCCCTCGACGCGGTGCGGGCGGCCCAGCGCCTCGGCGGCGGCGCCCACATTGCCCTCGGACAGGCAGCCACGGATGTAGGTGGAGGAGAAGGTGACCGCGTGCTCGCCGAGCAGCTGCACCCCGTCGACCTCGAAGCCGTAGCGGCCGCCCAGTTCCCGCATGGTGTCGAGGGTGCCCGCGGCCTGCTTGCCGAAGGTGAAGTTGTCGCCCACCACGACCTCGGACACGTGCAGGCGGTTCACCAGCAGTTCCTCGACGTACTCCTCGGGGGTGAGCTTCATGAAGTCGCGGGTGAACGGCATCACCACGAACACGTCGATGCCGAGTTCCTCGACCAGTTCCGCGCGCCGGTCCAGGGTGGACAGCTGCGGCGGATGCGTTCCCGGACGGACCACGTCGACCGGATGCGGGTCGAAGGTCATCAGCACCGACGGAACGCCGCGCACCGCAGCGGATTTCACCGCGCGGCTGATCAGCTGGGCATGCCCGCGGTGCACGCCGTCGAACACCCCGATGGTGAGGACACACCGGCCCCAGTCCGCGGGCATCTCCTCGAGGCTTCGCCATCTCTGCACACCGGAAGCCTACGCAAAGCGCGTCTCGGACAATATTCCGCCGTGCGGAAGACCACGGCCGGAAGCGTGCCCGTCACCGTGTGTTCACCGGTCCGGGGCGCCGCGCGGCGGGTGCCTCTACCAGCGAGCGCGCCGATGTGTGAAACCGCGCGGCATGTGCCTAAGCTCGGTTACGTGCCCGGAAAACGAGACATCGCCACCCGCCGCGAGCTGGCCGATCCGTCCGCACCTTCCGCACCCCACGGGACCACCATCACCGCCGCGAGCGGGGCGTCCAGCGTCGCGCCGGTGCTGTCGTCGGTGGCCCAGGATTATCTGAAAGTGATCTGGACCGCGCAGGAGTGGTCGCAGGAGAAGGTGTCGACGAAGCTGCTGGCCGAGAAGATCGGCGTGTCGGCGTCGACGGTGTCCGAGGCGGTGCGCAAGCTCGCCGATCAGGGGCTGGTCGAGCACGCCCGGTACGGGGCCATCACCTTGACCGAGGACGGGCGCCGGGCCGCCATCGCCATGGTGCGACGGCACCGGCTGATCGAGACGTTCCTGGTCAACGAGCTCGGCTACGGGTGGGACGAGGTGCACGACGAGGCCGAGGTGCTCGAGCACGCGGTGTCGGAGACATTGATGGAGCGGATCGACGCCAAACTCGGGCATCCGGACCGGGATCCGCACGGCGATCCGATCCCGTCGGTGGACGGGGCGGTGCCGACTCCCCCGGCCCGGCAGCTCAGCGATTTCGGAGCCGGCGAATCCGGCCGGGTGGCACGGATTTCCGATTCCGATCCGGCGATGCTGCGGTATTTCGATTCCCTCGGAATCGCTTTGGACACGCCGATCGCGGTGGTGGAGCGACGCGACTTCGCGGGGACCATCGCGGTGCGGGTGCAGGAGCGCACCATCGATCTGGGCAGCATTGCCGCCGAGGCCATCTGGCTGAGCGAAGCCCACTGAGGTTTCGGTACTCGCCCTCGATGGTTCAGTACTCGCCCTTGATGACGAAGTAGGAACCCCGGATGGTGCCGGCCAGTTTCGACTTCTGCCGGGCGAATTTGAAGCCGGACAGCTCTTCGGGGACGTCCATGCCGTCGGAGAGTTTGAATCCGACGGCGCGCTTTCCGGAGTCCTCGAGGGTGTACATCACATTGATCGACAGGCCGCTCTCGTAGAAGACGTAGGCCATGCGAATGCCCTCGACCTCGAATTCGGTGGCCTCGAGCGGCTTGGACTCGATGACGATCCGACGCTCGTCGGCGAGGATCCCGCTCACCCAGGCGATGGTCTGCTTCGCCTTGCTCGCGGGCTCGACGGTGAAGACGTGGTCGTATTTGTTCTTGAAGTAGCGGGCTTCGTTGGCCCGCAAGCCCGCCAGGGCGGGCGCGACCGGGGACGACTCCAGGCCGACGGTCGAGACTGTCGTGAAGTCCACCGCATAGGACATGCCGAATCTCCTGAACGTGTCGGTCGTTTGATGCCGGACCATGCTCGCGAGTTCCTGCGCAATCCTAACTTCTTCGGACGGCTGTCCCGGTTAACCCGCGCCCGGGACGTCCGATCAGTACTCTTCCCTCGGCGGCGGTGTGCGGGCTGTCGGTGGACTGCACCCACATCGTTCTCCGACGTGAGCCCGGCACCGGCTCACACCAGCCGGTGCCCGCCGTCCACGTGCGCCACGGTCCCGGTCACGAACGCGCTCCTCAGCAGCGAAACCACCGCCACCGCAATGTCTTCCGGCTGCCCCAGCCGCCGCGCGGGCAGCTTCTCCGCCATCGCCCGCCACCGCTGCTCCTTGTCCGGCCACGGCATCGACTCCCAGATCCCGGTCATCACCCACCCCGGCGACACCGCGTTCACCCGCACCGGAGCCAACTCCACCGCGAGCGCCCGCACCAGGCCCTCCAGCGCCGCGTTCACCGCCGCCACCATCGCCCCACCCGCGGCGGGCCGATAGGCGGCGATCCCGGACACGAAGGTGAGCGACCCGTTCTCGCTGAGCCGCGCATGCTTGGCCAGCAGCATCGACCCGATCAATTTCGTCTCGATGAATCCCCGCCCATTCTCGAAATCGAACGTGGCGATCGGCCCGTAGGTCCCCGCCACATCCGCCGCGGTACTGATGACATGGTCGACGGTGCCCACCGTCTCGAACACCCGCGAAACCTGCCCCTCATCACTGATATCCGCCGCGACGGCACTGACCTTCCCGTCCCCCAATTCCCGCACGGCATCGGCCAGCCGTTCTTCCGATCGCCCGACGATCACCACCTCATACCCCTCCGCGAGCAGCGCATCGGCGATGGCGAACCCCATTCCCGACCCACCCCCCACCACAACCGCACGCCCGGCCCGCTGCCCAATCCCGTTCTCTGTCATGCCATTCAGCCAACCGCGCCGCACGAGCGCGGTCCACGACGCTGCGTCTCACGCGCCTTAGCCCCGACCTAACGCCCCTGGTCCCCCGGCCGCGGAAAGTCGAGCACGTTCCTGAAGGTCGCCCGAGGCTCTCCGGTGATTCCGGCGCGCTCGGCGGCCGGAACGAGCCGCTCGGTGGCGAACCGCCGAAACGCCTCCTTCGATTCCCATACCTCGGCGATCCGAATCCCGTTCTCCGTGGCCACGACCCAGCCGAACAATCCGCCGTCCGGCATCGGCCCGCCGGCAGGCGCCCCCACCAGCTCCATCACGCGCGCGTACTGCTCGAGGGTTGCCCCATCGAACTCGATTTCCACCCCGATCACCATGATCCCCCCTTCCGTCGAGAATCCCATTGGGCCAGATCCCCTCCCACCCCGGCACGACCCCGAAACTCGGGGCTGCGCAAGCGGCTTCGCACCGGCCGACAACGGCGAACGCCCGCGCCGACATGGGAGTCGGCGCGGGCGTCGGGGGTTCGGTCAGGCGGTGTGGAGGGCCTCGGTGATCTTGCGGGTCATTTCGGTGACGGCGGGCTGGGGGGTGGGGCTGGTCGCGGCGGCGGCCTGCAGGGCGGTCAGGACGGTGGTGCGGAAGTTGTCGGCTTCGGCGGGGTGCTGCTGGGTGAGCAAGGTGGTGGCGGTGGTGAGGGCGGGCAGGACCTGGTCGGCCAGCTGGGCGACGGTCTTGCCCGGCAGGTGGATGTCCTTGGACTTGGCGGTCAGCAAGTGGCCGATGGGGCCGGTCGCGGACAGCAGGGCCAGGGAGCCGGCGGCGGCGGCCTTGCTCGGCTTGGCGGAGGCGGCGGCGAGCAGGGAGACGGCGCCGTAGGCGGCCGAGCGGATGGTGGACTGGTCCTGGGCGGTGAGGGTGAGGGTGGCGGACATGGCGGGCTCCTTCGAAAGGTGTTGCGGTGGCTCCGATCCGGTCTGGTCCGGGGCCGTTCTTGTTCGATGGGAGTACTTTGTCCGGCATCGCTGACAGCGCACTGATGGCGGGCTGACGCGGTCGCTGACACGCTTTTCGGGCGCTGTCGACACGGTTTTCGGTCGCTTCCGAAATTTGTGCGCGGTGGGTGTCGAGAATGGTCGGGTGGCTCCGTCCCAGGGGTGACAGACCCATTCGACCTGGATGGTCGTAGCGAACCTAGGGAGACATCATGGCCAAGTATCTGCTGCTCAAGCACTATCGAGGCGCGCCGGCGGCGGTCAATGACGTGCCGATGGACCAGTGGACGCCGGAGGAGGTCACCGCGCACGTGCGGTACATGCGGGACTTCGCGGACCGGCTGGAAAAGAGCGGGGAGTTCGTGGACGGGCAGGCGCTGGCGCAGACCGGGGCCTGGGTGCGGTACGACGGGGAGGGGCGGCCGCCGGTGACGGACGGGCCGTTCGCGGAGACGAAGGACCTGATCGCCGGGTGGATGGTGATCGACGTGGACTCCTACGAGCGGGCGATCGAGTTGGCCGGTGAGCTGTCGGCGGCGCCGGGGGCGGGCGGCAAGCCGATCCACGAGTGGCTCGAGGTCCGGCCGTTCCTGAGCGAGTCGGCGGCGGCGACCGAGTGAACGAGTCGCTGCTGCGTGAGCTCGTCCCCGCGGTGATCGGCGTGCTCGTGCGCCGCGGGGCCGAGTTCGCGGCCGCGGAGGATGCGGTGCAGGAGGCGCTGATCCGGGCGTTGGAGACGTGGGAGGCCGATCCGCCGCGGGACGCGAAAGGGTGGCTGGTCGCGGTCGCCTGGCGAAAGTTCCTGGACGCCGCGCGGGCCGAGACCTCCCGGCGGGGACGCGAACTCGCCGTCGAGGAAGAGCCCGCGGCGGGACCGGTCTCCGCGACGGATGACTCGCTGTGGCTGTACTTCCTGTGCGCGCATCCCTCGCTGCCGCCCGGATCGGCGGTGGCGTTGACCCTCCGGGCGGTCGGCGGTTTGACGACACGGCAGATCGCGGCGGCCTATCTGGTGCCGGAAGCGACCATGGCGCAACGGATCAGCCGCGCCAAACGGAAGATCACGGGGCAGCCGCTGGATCGGCCCGGTGATCTGGCGACCGTGTTGCGGGTGCTGTATCTGGTGTTCAACGAGGGGTACGGCGGGGATGTCGACCTGGCGGCCGAGGCCATCCGGCTCACCCGCCAGCTGGCCGCCGCGACCGATGCCCCCGAGGTGTCGGGCCTGCTCGCGTTGATGCTGCTGCATCACGCGCGCCGCGCCTCCCGCATCGAGGCCGATGGTCGACTGGTGCCGCTGGCGCGGCAGGACCGATCCCGCTGGGACACCGGCTTGATCGCCGAGGGCGTGGCGATTCTGCAGGCCGCGCTGGCTCGCGACCGGCTGGGCGAATATCAGGCCCAGGCCGCCATCGCCGCCCTGCACGCGGACGCGCCGAGCACCGCGGAGACGGACTGGGTGCAGATCGTCGAGTGGTACGACGAACTGCTCCAGCTCACCGACACTCCCGTCGTGCGGCTGAATCGCGCGGTGGCGATCGGTGAGGCCGACGGGCCGCGCGCCGGACTGGCCGAGCTGGCCGGGCTGGATCCGACGCTGCCGCGCCACACCGCGGCCCGCGCCTATCTCCATGAACGCGCCGGTGATCTCGAGCAGGCCGCGGATCTGTACGCGGAGGCGTCCCGCGTGGCCACCACCGTGCCCGAGCGCGACCACCTCACCCGCGAGGCGGCCCGGGTCCGGCAGGCGCTACGCCCCTGATCCGCCCAGGGTTCAGGACCCCGCGGCCGCTCTCGGCAGCGGCACGAGTTGTGTTGCGACAGTGAAGACATGCCGGACGAAAGCGGCCCGGTCGGTGCCAATGCCGCCGCGTGGCACAACCCACACCTCACCCCCTCCCCTGATCCTCTATAAATGTAGAGGACACCCGATAGGGATCGGGGGCGAAGGAGTTGAGCCGAATGTCGTTGCAACCGCTGGTCACTCATGTATCCGACACCGCGCGGTGGGTGGCCGCGCACCGCGCGATCGAATCCGCCCGGCCGGACGCCTTGTTCCACGACCCGCTGGCCGACCGTCTGGCCGGTCCCCGCGGCCGTGAGATCGCCGAAGCCGCAGGGCAGTCGATGGCCGATGACTGGTTCCTGGTCACCCGCACCCGGCTGATCGACGACCAGATCACCGAGGCGGTCGCCGCCGGGTGCGATCTCGTGCTGAATCTCGGTGCGGGCCTGGACGCCCGGCCGTACCGGATGGAGTTGCCGGCCGACCTGCGCTGGATCGAAGCCGACCTGCCCGGCCTGATCGCCGAGAAGAACGCACTGCTCGCGGCCGAGACGCCGCGCTGCCGGCTGACCAGGACCGCCCTGGATGTCACCGATTCCAGCGCTGTCACAACCTATCTCGACTCGGTGCTCACCGATGTCCGCAAGGCGCTGGTGATCTCCGAAGGCTTGGTGATGTACCTGCGCGAAGCCGACGTGACCGTATTGTCCGCGACACTGACCCGCCCCGAGATCGCGGGCTGGTGCCTGGATTTCAGCTCGGCCGGTGTCGCGCACCTGATGACCGACCGCAACGAGGGTCTGCTGCGACGCGCACCATGGACCTTCCTGCCCGCCGACGGCGTCACCTACTTCGAGAACCTCGGCTGGGACGCGACCTACGTCGAATCGATTGTCGTCGCGGCCGCCCGCTTCGACCGACTCGCCATCCCCCTAACCCCCGAGGAACTCGAAGCCCAGCAACCGAACCCACGAGCACCCGGCGACCAGCCCTACAGCGGCGTCCTTCGCCTGACTCCCGCACGATCCGGACCCGACGCTCGCTAGCCCTGGCATCCGACCGTCCGACACCGCTGCGGCGCAGCGGATTACGTGTCACTCGAGCCTTTGTTCAGGAGGTGGCAGGGCGGCGGTAACGACTGGCCGGACGACAGGCCGCGGATCGTCGTCCTGGACGCCGAGACCAATGAACGCGAGGTCTGCCCCGACGTCGCCACCATCGACGTATTCAACACGGCCGCAACCAATCCGGACATCCTCGCGACCTGGCCACCAGCCTTCCGAGCCGGCATCCGCCAAGCCGACGACTTGGCCGAGCAGCTGATCGACGCAGGCTGGCCCTAGCCGGTTCAGCACCCCTCAGAACAACCGATCACCCGACGGATCCGGCACAGCCGTAGCCCGCCCGTCTACCCGCTCCTCGTCGCCGACACCGTCCTGGATCGCGTCGATCTGATCCTGAACCACCGCGGCGCGAGCCACCAACTCGACCCGGTCAGGCTCGGTAAGGCTCTCAGCCCCAAGCTTCTCGAAAACACACGAGAGCACCGACCGCAACTCCTCCAGCCCGCCATCCGCCTCCACAACCCCCCACCCTACGTCCGCCCCCACCCACCACCCGCACCCGCCGAATGTCGAGTGGCACATGGTGGAGGTGAAACTGGACAAAACCCCTCCAGGATGTGCCACTCGGCGACGAGATTCGAGTGTTCGTGTCGAGATCGCGGGCGGGGAGGCGATGATCGGCTGCTCGATTGAGTGGTCAGGCGGGGAAGGCGGTGGGCGGGGGCACGTGGTTGGTGGGGAATTCGCCGTCGAAGAGTTTCCAGAGGAAGGCGTTCATCGCGGCGGCGGCTGGGGTGTGGCGGGCGAGGATCTCGGCCACCGCGGGTGGCAGGCCATCCGGGATTCGGCCTGCGGCGCAGTGGAGTACGTAGTCGTTGCGGGCGAGGGGGCCGCCGGTGGGTGGGGTCGGGATTCCGCAGACGTCGGTCACCAGCCAGTTGACCAGGCGCATGGCGAGGTAGGCGGCGTCGTAGGTGGCGTGGCGGGCGGCGAAGTCGCGTTCGGTGGGTGACAGGTCGAATCGGGGTGAGGTGGCGAGGCCGAAATCGGTGAGGTAGATCCGCTCGCCGTCGGCGCGCAGGTTGCCGAAGTGTGCGTCCATGTGCAGCAACCGGTGATCGCGCAGGCAGGCCACGATCTCGGAGAACTGGTGCTCGACTGCCGTGGCCTGGCCGGCTGGATTGTCTCGCAACAGGTTCGCGATCGAGTGGGGGATGTATTCGGAGAACAGGACCAGAGAGGACGGGGCGCTGGCCAGCGCTTCCAGACGTTCGCGCACCGCCGGTGACTCGCCCTGGGCGGCGACGACCGCGTCGATGTCGGCGTGTTCGGGGGCGATCGGTGGGCGGCCGGGCAGGACCCGCCAGTGGTAGAGCATGGGGAACGGTTGGTTCTCGCCGGTGAGGATCGCGTGGGTGACCATGGTGTTCGCGGCCAGCTCACGCCAGGCGTTGACGCTCGGGCCGCCGATTCCGTACTGGCAGTGGGGCGGGAGGTCGAAGAGGTTCGCGGTGGAGGCCGGGTGGGCCAGCTCCCGGTCGGAGAGCGGGATGCGTTTGGCGAACACCGGTTCGCCGTCGACGTCGAGGACGGCCGAGCTGCCGCCCACCCCCACGCCGACGGATCGGCCCTTGTCCATGAGCTCGGCGAGATCGGTGTCACCGGTGGAATCCAGTAGAGCCGAGAGCTTGTGGTGGCGTTCTCTTCTGGGGCCTGTCATCGGGCAATTCTGCCACCGGTCAGGTCGGGCTTGCCGGACCGACTTCGGCTGAGGCAGTGTGGGATTCGGCTGCCATCCGGCAGGCCACCGACGGAATCCACGCGCACGAGGAACGTGATGACCAACGCGAGACGGGCCACTCGGGCCGACAACGATCTGGACCCCGGATTCTTCGACAGCGCCGCGCAGGTGTCCGCGGGCTGGCTCGCGTGGAGTGAACAAACCGCGATCGATGGCCGGATCGAGGCGTTGTTCGGTGAGACGCTGCCGAGGCTGGAGGCGGCGCGAGGCAGCGACGCTCGCCCAGCGTGGGATGACCGGTTCAGTACCGCCGCGTTCGACTGGGTCGTGTCGCTGATCGATGCGGCCGTGCTCGACGCGGACGGACAGTACCTGACCGAAAACGATTGTCTCGCCGACCAATTCATCACCTACGTCGGTGAGTGGATGGTGCGGCGCGTCGAGGGGGTTTGGTTCAACTCGCCGGGGAACGGGGACCCGATCTTCGACGGCTTCGGCCCGGCGGTCGGTTACCGGTGGTCACAGGAGTCCGCGAACGACCTGGTGGTGTCGCTGTTCATGATGGCCGTGGCCGCCGATGACGCGCCGTACGCGTACTTCGTGGACCTGTTGTACGGGCGTGCACTGGAATTCGCCGACGAACGGGACCGACCGGAGCTGAAAGCGGAGCTCTTCGCCTAGTCCCCGCCGCGCCGCCCCAGGATTCGGGGTGGCGCGGCCCGTCCACGCGGCGTCGGAGCCACTGCCGGAGGGTCAGAACGGGACCTCGGTGCCGAGTGGGGCGGGGGTGGCGCCCCGGCCCGAGAGGGCGCGGCAGAATTCGATGGCGTCGAGTTCGAAGGCTTCGCCGTCCGGATCCGGGGAGGTCCAGGAGCCGCCGGCGGGGCCGGTGAGGGTGAGGCGGTAGGGCTTGTCGTGGCGGGCCGCCCATTCGCGGACCACATCGTCGACGATGCGGCCGTCGTGGTCGGCGGTCAGGGCGAGGGGGCGACCGGTGGCGTGGCTGAGATCGATGCGATGCATCCACGGGTCGCGGGTGAGGATGACGTCGATGAGGTAGCCGAGGGTCCATTGCTCGCGCTCGCCGTTGACCTGCTCGGTGTCGCTCATCGCGCGGCGGCGCAGGAATCCGGGGATGCGGCGGCGGCCCTTGGCGGCGCGCGGGCCGATCCGGTAGAGGTCGGCCACCAGTTCGGCCGGTGTGCGCCTGCTGAATTCGCGGACCTGCAGCGCGGTCAGCGCGTCGACCATTTCGGCCTCCCCGCCGAGCCGTTTGGCGGCGATACGCATCTGGCGGCGGGTCTCCAAGGGTGAGGAGGCCATCGTGGCCATGCCCACCACGTGCGAGACGAGTTGGTGCACGGTCCATTCCGTGCATTCGGTGGGCCGGTCCCAGTCGCCGGGCGCCAGAGCGGCGACGGCGTCGGCGACGCGGGCGTATTCGTCGGCCGCGATGCGCATGGCGTCCGGGCGGGCGATTCCGGGCTGCAGCGGCGTCTCGATGACACCGCGGACGGTGGTCTGGTTGTCACGCATGGCTTCCCCTAGTGCGATTCGGGCCCCGATGTCGCGGGGTCCGGCGGCAGGCCCACGCCGTCGGCCCACATCTCCACGGCCCGATCCAGCAGGCGGCGGCGGGTGTCGCCGCCGGGATCATTGGCCAGCTGCTGATCCACCAGGCCGGCGATCATGGCGAAGAGGATCTCGATATCGTCGCGGTCGGTCACCCCGGCCACACCCAGCAGGTCGACGAACGACCGGACCACCCGCACCGAGGGCGCGAACGCCTCCTCGGACGGGGTGAAGCCGGGAATCGTGCGCTGATTCATCAGCTGATAGCGGGCCAGGTCCGCCACCGCGAATTCGAAGAACACCCGCGTCATGACCCGGACCCGGGCCCGCGCGGCCGCCGGTAGCGTCCGCACTTCGCGCGCGGCGAGCGCCTCGTACTCCAGCCAGGCCGAGCCGAACATGGCGTCGTAGATGGCGTTCTTGGAGGCGAAATGCGTGTACAGCGAGGGCGCGCGCATCCCGACCCGATCGGCCACGGCCCGCAGGGTGAGCTGTGCGAGCCCGTGCTCGCGGGCCACGGACCACGCGACGTCGAGAATCTCCCGCCGAGTCGCCTCACGACGTTCGGCTTTCCTATCGCGCGTAGTTTCACCTAACACAGTTAGGAGTGTGAGCCGCACCACACCGGAAGTCAATAGCCGGACGACATGATCGACGGCCGGCGGTATCGCTGTTCGCCGGAATCAGTCCGGCGCGCAGCGTCCCGGACGATCCGAGGTGAGGCGCAGGCCGCCGGAGAGCGCGTCGGCCATGGTGTGCAGCAACGGGTTTCGTGTGGCCGCGCGCCACGCCGCCGCATAGGTGATCACCAGCGGCCGCGGCCGCAGCGGCCGCCACACCAGCCCCGGCACCGACGCCGTACGGGCCGAGCCGACCCCGATGGCCGCCGGACGCAGGGGCAGCAGTTGCAGCATCTGGGCGTGGCTCATGGCGCTGTCGCTCAACACCACCGACGCGCCCCGCTCACGCAGCTGCGCGAGCACCGCATCATGCACTTCCGGGGCCGCGTCGCGCGCGAACATGATGAGCTCCTGGTCCCCGATGCACGCCGGTTCCACCGAAACCGCCGCGGCGAGCGGGTTTTCGCGGGACATGACGATGCCGAGCTCCTCGTCGGCGACCGGGGCGCAGGTGAAGTGGTCGGCCAGGCGCACCGGCAGCCGTAAGACCGCCAGATCCACGTCGTCGCGATCGAGCAGCCGCGCCTGCTCCCCGCTGGTCCCCGTGGTCAGCGCCACCCGCACCCCGGGCTGCCGCGCCTTCACCAGCGCCTCGATCCGCGCCGGCAACCAGGACGGCGCCCCGTTCACCACCCCGAGCCGGAACACCGCGTTGCCCGGCCGGGCCACCGCCCGCGTCTCCCGCACCGCGATCTCGGCCGCCTCCAGCACATTCCGCGCCGTCTTCAGCAGCACCTCCCCCGCCGCGGTCAACTCCACCCCGTGATTCCCGCGGATCAGCAGCGGTCCGCCCACCTCCCGCTCGATGGCCCGGATCTGCTGGCTCAACGTCGGCGTGGAGATGAACAACCGCTCCGCGGCCCGCCGAAAATGCAGCTCCTCGGCCACCGCCACGAAATACCGCAACTGCCGCAATTCCACCCCTGAAGGGTAGGCCTCCCCGCCCCCTGGCACGCCGGTCAGGCCCAGCCCGGATGCGGTGCGGGCTGGGTGACGGTGGCCCACCGCTCGGCGATGCGACGACCTTGGAAGCGCCAGAGCACGAACCCCTGAAAGGTCATGGGTTGACCGGTCTTCCGGTCGGTCCAGCGCCAGATATTGCGGCACATGACCTTGTCCCCCTCGGCCAGCATCTCCACCACCGTGACATGCAGGCCCGGCAGCGCCTCGTACATACCGAGCATCATCTTCTCGTCACCGATCAGGTCGGTGGGTTGACCGCCCGGTCCGTCGTGGTCGAGGAAGTCGGGGGTCATGTTGCGGTGGATCACGGCGGCGTTGCGCCGGTTGACGAATTCCTCGAAATGGTCTGCCACGAACTGCTTCATGGAATCGAGGGACAGGTCGGTGGGCATGATCGCCTCCTCTGCGCGGACGACCATTCCATGGTGCCGCCCGATCGCTCACGCGGGTAAGCGATTGGGCGGCAACGGGTCAGAGGTTGGGCAGTGTCAGAGATTTGCCGGTCGGACGACCATGACGGAGGAGGCGCGCTTGCCGGACTCCTGGAGCAGGGCGATGGCGTGTCCGGAGGGGTCCATGGCCGCGTAAACGCCTGAGATACCGACCGGTTCGAGCCAGCGACCGTTGCGGAGATCATCGGCCTGGGTATCGGTGATGTCGCGCACTGGGAAGGCGGTCCGCACCGCGGTATCGATGTCCACGTTCAGGACCGGCTCGCCCGCCTCCGCGGCGGCCTCGACCTGGGCCAGGGTGCGGGCGTGATCGAGGGTGAAGGGGCCGACAGCGGTGCGGCGCAAGGCCGTGAGATGGCCTCCGACGCCGAGCTTTTCGCCGAGATCGCGGGCCAGCGCGCGGATGTAGGTGCCCGAGGAGCAGTCCACGGCCACATCCAGATCGACGAAATGGGTGGCGCCGGCGTCGATGTCGCGGCGGGCCAGGACGTCGAAGCGGCTGACCGTGACGGGGCGGGCCGCCAGCTCCACGTCCTCACCGGCGCGGGCGCGGGCGTAGGCGCGCTCGCCATTGACCTTGATGGCGCTGACGGTGGCCGGGACCTGCTGGATGTCGCCGGTCAATTCGGCTACGCGCGCGGCGATATCGGCGTCGGAGAGGTGCGCGGCCGACGTGGTCGCGGTGACCTCGCCTTCGGCGTCGTCGGTGACGGTGGACTGGCCCAGGCGGATGGTCGCCGTATAGGACTTGGTGGTCAGGATGAGCTGGCCGAGCAGCTTGGTGGCGCGCTCCACGCCCAGCACCAGCACGCCGGTGGCCATCGGGTCGAGAGTGCCCGCGTGGCCGACCTTCTTGGTGCGCAACAGCCTTCGGCTCTTGGCGACCACATCGTGGCTGGTCCAGCCGCCCTCCTTGTCGACGATCAGCAGGCCGCCGAAGGCGTCCACCAGCGGTGGCAACTTCTCCCGCTTGGTCCCGGCCTGACCGCGGCGCTTGCCACGCTCGGCCTCGGCACCGGTCGCACCGACCACGATCGATTCCTCCCCCATCAGGCCGTCACGATCGCGGTCAGGATCAGGCCGTCGCTGATCACCCAGCGGCCGTCGAAGGAGGTCAGCGGGGTGCCGCCATCGGTGACGGGGCCGGGGATCAGCAGGTCGCTGTGGAAGGTGCCCGCGCCGCCCGCGGCGGACTCCTCGTCCACGGTGAAGGTGATGTGCGCGTCCTCGAAGCCGAGCCACAGGCCGGTGAGCGGGAACCACGCCTTGTACGTGGCCTCCTTGGCGCAGAACAGGAGGCGGTCCAGGTGCAGGCCGGTGCCGGGGAGCACGGCCGAGAGCCATTCGCGTTCGGGCGCGAGACTCACCGATTCCAGGACGCCGTCGGGGAGCTGACCGTGCGGTTCGGCGTCGATGCCGATCGAGCGGAAGCGCAGCTTGTGGCCCAGGGCGGCGGCACGGTAGCCGTCGCAGTGGGTGAGGCTGCCGACGACGCCACGCGGGAACAGCGGTTCACCGGTGCCGCCCTTGCCGATGGCGACGGCGGGCTCGCCGAGCTGGGTCAGGGCCTGGCGGGCGCAGTAGCGCGCGCCGATGAAATCACGGCGGCGCTTCTCGACCGCGCGCGCGATCAGATGCTCTTCGCCGGGATGCGGTTTCAGATCCTCCGGGTAGGCGGTCAGCTCGGCCGCCGCGACCCCGTTCGGGAGAATTCTGCCGAGTATGCGCGCCGACTCCGTCGCCGCGACTGCCCGCTCCTCGATGACCCGCCTCCTGCTCGCTTCCACCAACTGCCGAATCGAGCCTACCGGGCGGTCGACGCACCGACTGCCCCGTGCGGCCGGGTGGCCCGTGCGGCCGGGTGGCCCGGCGGCTCGATTCCGAAAGACCCACCCGCAGGCGGCACGGCAGGCCACCTCGCCACGCTGCCCGGATGAACCCCACTCGACTGTTGTTCGGACCGGGCCGCTGTTCAGACCAGGCCGCGACGGCGTTCGGCCTGCTCCTTCATCTTCAGCGCGGCCGCCTGCATCTCCGGGGTGATCTTGAAGTGGCCGCCCCACTCGTTGAGGGTGTCGCCGTAGTCGGGGACGGGCAGGATCTGGCGCAGCAGCTTGTCGGGCAGGCCGCGGCGCTGCCACTCACGCGGGTAGCCGAGCGACACCTCCTCGAAGCGGACGCCGTCGTACCAGGTGGTGCGCGGAATGTGGAGGTGGCCGTAGACGGCGCAGACCACGTTGTAGCTGGTGTGCCAGTCCGCGGTCAGGTCGGTGCCGCACCACAGGGAGAACTCCGGGTACCACATCATGTCGACCGGCTTGCGCAGCAACGGGAAGTGGTTGATCAGGACCAGCGGAGTGTCGGCGGGCAGCGCGTCGAGGCGGCGCTGGGTGTACTGGACGCGGGCGTGACACCAGGCGTCGCGAGTCAGGTACGGCTCGGCCGACAGCAGGAACTCGTCGGTCGCCACCACATTGCGGTCCCGGGCGATGGCCAGGCCCTCGGCCTTGGTCTTCGCGCCCTCCGGCAGCCACGAGTAGTCGTAGAGCATGAACAGCGGGGCCAGGGTGACCGCGCCGCCGAACTCCTCGGCGCCCGCGCCCTCCCACACCGGGAACGGGTCCTCGGGGGTGATGACGTCCAGATCCCGGCACAGCGACACCAGGTAGTCGTAGCGGGCCGCGCCGTGCATCTGCACGGGATCCTTTGCGGTGGTCCACAATTCGTGATTGCCGGGCACCCAGATGACCTTGGCGAAGCGGCCGCGCAGCGTCTGCAGGGCCCAGCGGATGTCATCGGTCTTCTCGCCGACGTCACCGGCCAGGATCAGCCAGTCCTCGGGGGAATCCGCGTGGATCGCCTCCACCACCGGCTTGTTGCCCTGATGACCGACATGGATGTCGCTCACCGCCATCAACTTCGGGATCACCCGGTTCCGCCTCTCTGTTCACGACCGTCCTGGCAGCAACCATCCCGGCCTCCACCAGATTCCCATGCGAGGCGGAAACCGGCGTCACCGCACCCAGCGAAGGCGCGCCGCGGCGCCGAATCCGGCCGCGACGGTGAGGGTTCCGGACGGCTCCCGGCGACACGACGCCACCGCCACATGACACGGGCGCGGAATCTCGGCGGGAATGCGCACACCGCCCTCGATCTCATAGCGCATATTGGTGACCTTCCAGCGCCGCGCGTGCGGATCATCCGGGTCGACGGGCGGCGCGTCGGCACGGGCCACCACCATCACCTCGGTGATACCGGTCGGCCACTGGAAGACCAGCAGACCCTCGCGCTCACCGAGCCCACGCACGGTCGGCATGCCGCTGGGCTCGGCGTCCGGTGAGGCGAACGCGCGATTCCCGGCGGAACCGGTGGTCGCCGAACTCCCCGCGGTTCCGCCCGCCGCCGCGCTCCCGGTGAAACCGCCCGCCGCCGAGGTCCCCGCGGAACCGGCCGCCGTTGGGCCCCCCGCGGAACCGCCCGACATCGAACGTCCCGCGGAATCGGCGGCTGTCGGGCTCCCGGTAGCAGCCGCGGCGCCGCCGGGGTGTCCGCCGGACGCCGCGGCTCCCGCACCGGCGGAACCCCGGTCCGAGCGGGTCATGTCCGAGGCGCGGCCCGAGATCGAGGCGACCACGCCGTACACCGGCACCGGTCCGGCGGGCGCGCCGCCGTCCTCCATGGCCACGCCGCGGGTGCGGCCGACCACGCGCCAGGAACCGTCCGCGAGCAACCGGGTGATGCGGTACTCGGCCTGATCGGTGGTGGACGGGGTCCAGGTGATGACGACCGTGCCGTCCGGTTTCCGGCTGACGGTGACGCGTTCGGGAGCGGCGACGCGGAGTTCGGCCAGGGCCGCTCGAGCCTCGGCGTGGTCGGCGCAGACCTCGAGGACTTCGCGCACCGCCTGCATGCGCAGGCCGGGATCGGTGGGCAGAGCCTCGAACAGGCGTCCGGCCTCGATCACCGCGGCCCGCGCCCTGCCGATCAGCAGTTCCCGGCTCGCGCCCCGCGGATCCGGATTCGCGACATCGGCGGCCCGCCGATCCAGGAAGTCCAGGTGCTCGGCCAGCGCCTCCACGAATCGCCGACCCGCACAGCACGACACGGCGGCCCGCCAATGCACGACCGCCTCCGCGAGCACCCGCTCGACGTCCTCCCCCACCGCGCGCACCGATCGCGCCGCCGCCGCGTCATCGCCCACCAGCCGCCGCGCGTCGGCGACGAAAGCCGCCGCCTCCTTGGGCTTTCCAGCCCGCAACGACGCCCGAGCCGCCCGCAACGCGGCCTCCCACGGCCGCCCGGATCGCGTCGGCCCGTCATACGGCGTCCGCTGCCACTGCTCCGCTTCGGGAGCCCCAGGCGAATCCGCACCGCCCCGCACCGGCACGCCGCCGCCCGAGAACCCTTGCCCGCCACCTGATCCAGCCGCACCGCCACCTGATCCAGCCGCACCGCCACCTGATCCGGCCGTACCGCCACCTGCTGCGGCCGCTCGGCCACCAGTCCCAGCCGCACCACCAGCGGTGCCGGCCGCTCCACCAGCGGTCCCAGCCGCACCGCCACCGGTCCCAGCCGCACCGCCACCGGTTCCAGCCGCACCACCAACGGTCCCGGCCGCACCGCCACCGGTCGCGGGAGTCGCGCCCGAATCACGGTGTGCCCCACGTTGTCCTGCGAGCGGCGAGGGCTGTCCGGATCCGGTCCCTCCACTGTCCGTCGAGGGTTGCCGTGAACCAGTCGATGTTGAGCCGGTGTGCGCGGCGCCCGCGGATCGGGGCGGAGCGGCGAGGTGTTCGCGGCCCTCGACGGTGGTGCCGAGTTCGTCGGCGAGGGCGATGAGGACGCGTTCGGCGGTGGCGCGGTCGAGGCCGGCGGCGATGGCCAGGCCGAGGAGGTAGTCGAAATCGGGTGCGACCAGGAGATCTTCGACGAGGACGGCGGCGCGGACCTGGGGCCGCAGCTGGTCGGTGACGGATTCGGTGATGGTGAGCAGGTAGGCGTCGACCAGCGGGCCGCCGGGCTCGAGCAGGTCGCCGATGTGGATGAGAAGCTCATCGAGGACCGCGCGCAGGCGGCCCGGCGGGAGTTCGCGGGTGCGGGCGCGCAGGGCCTCGGCGCGCAGGCGGATCTCGTTGCTGCGGTGGGCCGCCGAGAAGTCCATGCCGAGCAGCGACAGCAGGGTGGGCACCGGGTCCCCCGCGATGAGCCGCTCGTATTCGGCCAGCAGCGACCGGATCTGGCGGCGACGCTCGGTGCTCAACTCGGGCGCGGCCGGGGGCGGCGGCGGGGCGGGGGCCTCGTCGATGATGCGGTGGCGGCGCACCCGGTCGGCGACCTCGGCGACGGTCAGCCCGCCCAGGCGGCCGATATCCTCGAGGCCCGCGATCTTCCCGGCGGGAATGCCGTGGTGCCGCTGGATCAGTCGCTCGATGGCGGCATCGAGCATCTCGTAGCGTTCGGCGTCGCGACGGCCGCGCAACTGCTTGACCCGGTCGGCCTCGATCAGCCGGGAACCGGTGTGCAGCAGCGGCTCGGACAGCTCCTGATGCGCCTCGACCAGCAGCCCGGCCAGCACCCGGAACTTGGGGTGGTCGCGCAGCTTCTGCCACAGCGCCCACACCTGCTCGACCCGCGCGGCGACCTCGGCGTCACTCAGGCGGGGCGCGTCGGCGAGCGGAATGTCGTACAGCTCGAAGGCATCCGACTCCGCGAGGCCGCCGCGGCGTTCGACGGCGGCGAGGACGCGTTTGCGATAGTCATTGGGATCGAAGGCGTGCATGGCTTTTCGTCGGACAGCGTATACCGGTCAGGAGTTGCGACGGCGGGTGCGCTGCAGCTGATCCAGCTCGCGCTCCACGTCCGCCTGCGACAGGGTGGCCCCGGTCTGCACCGACAAGGTCAGCGGCAGATCGGCGTCCACATGGTAGGCGGTCACGTGCAGCACACCGTCGAATCCCATCTCGAAGGTCACCCGGACTTCACTACCCTCCGGATACCCGGGCGGGATATCACGAATCCTGCCCTCCACCAGCACCTTCGTGTCCTCGGGCCGGGTCGAGGCGGCCTGCCCCTGCTGTTCGACGATGGTCAGCTCGATCTGCTCCTGGTTCGCGCGCACCGTGCCGTAGGAGCGCCGCACCTTGATCGGCAGCGTCTGATTGCGATGCACCAGCCAGCTTGCCGCTAGCCCGTTGAACGGATCCAGCGCCAGCACCCCGAACCCGCGCGACACCACGGTGTCCACCTGGATCTCGATCATGCGGCGCACCAGGCTCACCGGCTGCCCGAAGGATCCGGCCACCCGCGCCAGCGAGCCCTCCAGGTCGCCGGGATCGGCGTCGGTCAGCGGGGCGCCGTCGCGCAGCCGCCCCCGGGTCACCAGGTCCGCGGCCACCAGCCGCTCCATCTCCAGCTTCTCGCCGTAGAGCGCGGCCCCGCGCGCCACCGACAGATCCGGGTCGCGCAGTTCGCCGGTGAGCCCGAATTCCTTGTGCAGCTGCTCGGCCACCATCGGCATCCGGGACGAGCCGCCGACCAGCAGCAGCCGGTCCACCTGCCGCACCCCGCGCTGCTCGGCCGCCGCCAGCACCGCCTTGGTCAGGTCCAGGGTGCGCCGCATGAGCGAGGCGGTCAGCGATTCGAGGTCGGAGCGGGTCAGCGCGATCACCGCGCGCGCACCGTCGTGCGCGATCACCACCTCGGTGTCCTCGGCGGTGGTGAGCTCCTGTTTGGCCTGTTCGGCGGCCAGCACCAGCATTTGGGAGCCGACCGAATCATCCAGGGGGTCTTCGGCATCGGGGTTGGCCGCGCAGAACCGCTGCGACAGGTACAGCGCCACGCGTTCGTCCCAGTCCGCGCCGCCGAGCTGATGGTCGCCCTCCACGGCGAGCACCGAGATGCGGCGATCGGCCAGTTCGATGACGGTGGCGTCGAAGGTGCCGCCGCCGAGGTCATAGACCAGCACGGTCTCGCGTGCGGGAGTCTTGCCGAGTTCGATGCCGCCGTCCAACCGTCCGAAACCGTAGGACAGCGCGGCCGCGATCGGCTCCGAGAGCACACCCGCCACATCGAATCCGGCATAGGTGCCCGCTTGGATGGTGGCGCGGCGCTCCTCGTCACCGAAGTAGGCGGGCACGGTGATGACCGCGCGCCGCACCGGTTCGCCACCGGAGAACTCGGCATCGGCGGCAAGGCTTTTCAGGATGAGCGCCGATATCGCGGGCGCGGACCACAGCTGCCCGTGCGCGCCGAACCGCCATTCCGCGTCGCCCATGCGGCGTTTCACCAGGGTGCACACATTGTCAGGGTCGAGCCGGGCCTGCCGGCGGGCGCCCTCGCCGACCACATGGTCGGTCGCGGAGGCGAACAGCACGACGGAGGGAACGGTCGGTTCCCCCTGCAATCCGACCAGCACCTGCGGCCGGCCATCCGCGTCGATTGCCGCAATTGCCGAATTCGTTGTGCCCAGATCGATTCCATAGACCCCCATGGCGGCGATGGTAGCAGTCGCCGACGACAGCGGGGTCTATCGTTCGTGCATGACCGATCCAGCCCCGGCGGCCACGATTCCCCAGGTGGACCCCGCGACCCCGCTCGACCGCATCACCGAGCGCATCGACGACCTCGCGCGCGTCATCGCCCGGCAGGCCGCCACCATCGAGCGACTAGCCGACGCGGCCAAGCTCCAGCGCCGCGACGAGCGCGCGGACGCCGACGCACCCCTGCTGCGCGACCTGTTCGCGCTGCACGGTCTGGCCCAGACCTTCGTCTCCACCTCGAATTCCGAGCCGGACCGGCAAGGCTTCGAGGCCATCAACCGCCGCGTCGAGCGCATGCTCGCCGAACGCGGCGGCGAGCTGGTGACGCCGTTCCGGGGCACGGCGTTCGATCCGGACACCATGGAGGCCGCCGAGATCGTCGGCACCGACGACCGGGACGCGGACAAGACCGTGGAGTCGGTCATCCAACCGGGCCTGACCATAGGGGATCGCTCGATCCGCCCCGCGAAAGTCGTTGTGCGGCGCTATCGAGGGGTCTGATTCCGGACCAAAACTGACACGTGTTCTATTAGGCTGCTGGTGCAGGGACTGATCGATCGCGGAGGACGCAGATGAGTCAGCACTATCGCAGCATCGATGTCGGCGAACCGATGACCCGGTTCGCCCGGGGGTGGCATTGCCTCGGGCTCGCCGAGAGCTTCCGGGACGGACAGCCACATTCGGTCAATGCCTTCGGCACCAAACTGGTGATCTGGTCCGACAGCACGGGCGAACTGCACGCGCTGGACGGCTACTGCCGGCACATGGGCGCGGACCTCGCCTACGGCACCGTCAAGGACGACAATATCGCCTGCCCCTTCCACGACTGGCGGTGGCGCGGCGACGGCAAATGCGCCGCCATTCCCTATGCGCGGCGCGTTCCGCCGTTGGCGCGCACCAGGTCCTGGATCACCTGCGAGGAGAACGGGCAGTTCTTCGTCTGGAACGACCCGGAGGGCAATCCGCCGCCCCCGGAAGTCGCCATTCCGCACATCGAGGGCATCGAGACCGACCAGTGGAGCGACTGGGACTGGAATTCGCTGCTCATCGAGGGCGCGCACTGCCGGGAGATCATCGACAACAACGTCGATATGGCGCACTTCTTCTACATTCACTTCGCGTACCCGGTGTACTTCAAGAATGTGTTCGAAGGGCATGTGGCGACGCAGTTCCTGCATTCCAAGGGACGGCCGGACGTGCACGCGAAATCGAATTACTCGCAGGAGATGTCACTGCTGCGGTCGGAGGCCTCGTATTTCGGGCCCTCCTACATGATCAACTACCTGCACAACGACTTCGGCGACAACACCGTCGAAGTCGCGCTCATCAACTGCCACTACCCCGTCACCCACAACTCCTTCATGCTGCAGTGGGGTGTGAGTGTGCAGCGCATTCAAGGGCTGCCGCCCGAGAAATCCGAGAAACTGGCCAAGGCGTTCGGTAAGAGCTTCGGCGTCGGCTTCCTGCAGGACGTCGAGATCTGGAAACACAAGACCCGCATCGACAATCCCCTGCTCACCCAGGAAGACGGGCCGGTCTACCAGCATCGCCGCTGGTACGAGCAGTTCTACGTCGACGTCGCCGACATCAAGCCGGAAATGACGGCCCGCTTCGAATACGAGGTCGACACCACCCACGCCAACGAGAACTGGCAGGCCGAAGTGGCGCAGAACCTCGAGAAGCAGGCCGCCGCACAGGCCAACGGCTCCGCCGAATAGCGCCGCCGCCGGGACGGATCACGACATCCGTCCCGGCACCTCCGATCCCACCCGGGCCCAGCGGCCCGACAGCGCCCGCCACGACACCGTGATCAGGCGCAGGACCAGGAACGCGACCAGGCCGGTCCAGATTCCGCCGATGCCCCAGTCGAATTCGAGCGACAGCCAGATCATCGGGAGAAAGCCGAGCAGGGCCGAGCCGAGGGTGGCGTTGCGCAGGAAGGCGGCGTCGCCCGCACCGAGCAGGACGCCGTCGAGGGCGAAGACCACGCCGCCGATGGGGATGATCGCGACGAAGAACCACCAGACCACATTGGTGCGGTCCAGCACGGCGGGGTCATCGGTGAACAGGCGCGGGATCAGGGAGTGACCGGCGGCGAAGCAGACCGCCAGCACCGTCGCGAACATGGTCGACCAGGCCGTGACGCGCCGGGCCAAACCCTGTGCCCCACGCGCGTTTCCGGCCCCCAGCGCCGCGCCGACCAGAGTCTGGGCGGCGATGGCCAGCGAATCCAGTGTCAGCGCGATGAAGTTCCACAGCTGCAACACCAGCTGATGCGCCGCCACCGACGCCGCACCGAACCGGGAAGCCACCGCCGCCGCCGACACGAACGACGCCTGGAAGGCGAGACTGCGCACGATCAGATCGCGCCCCAGCACCAATTGCGCCTTCATGATCTCGAGGTGCGGCGCGATCGGCACATGCGCCTGCCACAACGCGCGCGCGAACAACGCGCCGGACACCGCCTGCCCGGCCAGATTCGCGACCGCCGACCCCTCCAGCTCCATCCGCGGCGCGCCCAGCAGCCCGTGCACCAGCGTCGGGCACAGCACCCCCGAAACCACCAGCCCCGCAACCACATACATCAACGGCCGCCGCGTCTGCTGCACCCCGCGCATCCACCCGTTCCCCGCCATCGCCAACAGGATCAACGGCACCCCGAACAACGCGATCCGCACCCACGACTCCGCCGCGTCGGCGATATCGGCCCCACCGGCGATGGCCCGCGTGATCGGCCCCGCGAACACCTGCACCACCACCACGATCGCGAACCCCGCCCCCACCGCGATCCAACTGGCCTGCACCCCCTCGACGACCGCCCCACACTCATCCCCCGCCCCATGCCGCCGCGCCGCCCGCGCCGTCGTCCCATAACTCAAGAACGTCAACTGCGAACTGACCTGCGCCAGAATCAAACCCCCGACCGCCAGCCCCGCCAACGCCAATGCCCCCAGCCGCCCCACCACAGCCATATCGAACAGCAGATAGATCGGCTCAGCGACCAGCACCCCGAGGGTCGGCACCGCGATCCCGAGAATCCGCCGCGGCCCCGCACTCGCCGCCTCCGCACCCCGCGCGACCGCACGCTCGCGCCTGGCCTCTTGATCATCTCCTCCCGAAACCTGCCGGTCACCGTTCACCGCCCCCGAGCCCCCGACTCCATTCGCTGCGGCTCTGCCACCCCCGGCCACGGCCGGGGATCCCGGATCCTCCCCGCCACCCGCCACGATCTCCGCACCGCTCATCCGCCCACCCTCCCATATGGGCCCGACCGAACCGCCCGTCGAGGGCTGTGAGCGGGCAAATATACGGTCCGGTCCGCTCCCAGCCCGGCACCGGCTAGATGCGCATGTCCGCATTTGAACATGCGGGCTGCTCGCAGACCGATCGATGACAGCCCAGGCCAGCGCTGGAAGGAGCGGTGGTGCGGGCCCTGCGTTTTCGCCGAGAACCGGCCGTCGCTCTGGTGAACCGCTCCCCCGGAACATGGCCGGAGGCCGGTGGTTTCATTCGCGGCGGGAACGCCACCACAATGCCGCGACCGTCACGGCGGCGGCCGCGAGGGCCGGGCGGGTGTACGGGGACCGGGGGCGCGGTGGTGTGGCGCCGCGGATGGCGGCCAGGCGTTGCGGGGTCGGGGTTACGGGGTGGAGTTCGAAGATGCGGAAGGTGCGGCCGCCGGAGAGGTCGTGTTCCATTTCGTAGCCGGGCCAGAATTCGACGGCGGTGTCCCAGGCGCGTTTTCGTTCCACGCCGGTGATCTGGGTGACGGTGACCGGGAAGCGCCGGCCGCCGACGTGGACGGTGGCGGTGGTGGCCGAGCGCAGGTTGGCCGACCAGGAGGGGTGGGCGGGGCTGCCCCAGTTGGAGCCGATGAGCAGGATGCTGTCGCCGTGGGGGACGTAGAGCAGTGAGGTGGTGCGCGGGAGGCCGGTCTTGCGGCCGACCACGGTCAGTTCGAGGGAGGGCAGGCCCGCGATGTCGAGGACGCCGTTGCGTCCCCGGGTGATTCGCCGGACCATGCGGTCGGACGCGAGAATCGTGCCGGATGCGTTCATGACCCAGCGCTGAGTGCCGAGACGGCGGGCGATGCGGGGCAGGACTGTGGACGCCATGGGAATTCCTCACCGGTATCGGGAGCTCCGCGAACGCGGTCGCGCAGGCCTTAACCCACTTCGAAAATGCTGAAACGTCCTTGTCAGCAAGCGTATTCGCGCGGAAGCCCCCGGACTGTTCCCCCGGCAAGCCGTCGGCGGAGGATGGTTGTCGCATCCACTGTAATAACAGAGTCGCCCGCGCGTGCGCCGAGCCCGAAATCACATGAGCCCGGCCGGGGAACGTCGCCGATGCCGACCCTCCGGAAACCCAGTGCCGTTCCGGCATGACCTGCGCCGCGGTGACACGAATCGACATGGTTTGGCGCGTTCGGCCCCATCCTCAGCTTCACGACCGGGCGGGCAGCCCGCGAGCATCGGCTGCGGCCGCCACCAACTCGATCCCCGGTAGACACTGGCAAGTCGGCACCAGCCGACAGCGGCAATTCGCCGTGCGACTACCAGCCGAGAAGACCCCTCGGGGCCTGGTATGAAGGCGGCTATGACGACTGAACTGACCGTGTTTTCCGACTACCGGCAGATCCACTTGCTGGACAGTGGCTCTTCCACCCAGTTGGCGGATCGCTGGTCCGATTCCACACTGCTCGGCTATCTCGCGCTGGCGGACGACGGGATCGGCATCCGCACCGGGGTCGACGGTGACGTGACTGTCAGCATTGACGTAACCGGCGTGGCGCCGGCCGATGACAACGATGCCTTCGACACCGTGACCGAGTGCAGCCTGCGAGCCGACTCCGGTGTGTTGAGAATTGCCTGTCCAACGTTCGGCACAGGCGACGGTGATCCGGTGTGGGTTCCGAAGGGGTGGCTGCGGGTGCGTGTGTCCTTGACGAAGTCGCCCGATGATGATGAATACGGCGAGGACTCTGATGATCCCGCCGATTGGCAGCACGTCCGGATTCAGTGCTGGCCCGCTGAGCCCGCTGACGCAGTGTTGATCAAGGGGTGGAATCCGCAGACGAGTCAGCTGCTCGATCAGGGTTGAGGGTGTGCACCATATCTCGGGGTGTTTCCTCGAGCCCGGTCGACGGATGCCGAACCGGCGCTAGCCCCCGTCGCTCAAGCGGGATTTCAGCGTCTCGATCAGGTCGTCCTGCGAACCGGTCGCGCTGTACCCGGCGGCATAGCGGTGCCCGCCGCCGCCCAGCGACACCGCCACCCGAGCCACATCGACGCCGGGACTGCCGTCCGCGTTGGCGTGCGAGCGCAGCGAGACCGTCCAGCGGCCGGGTTCGGTCCGCGACTCCTTGAACACGGCCGCGACCTGGGCCTCGGCCGAGGTGCGGATCAGGTCGATCACGCTCTCGACCTCTTCGGAACGAACCCCGCCGGTGTCCTCGCGGCGCACCACCGTGTAGACCAGGCCCGCCCCCGCGGCGGCATCGGGCAGCAACTGGGCGGACCCCAGTACCCGCGACAGCATCCGCAGCCACGCGAACGGGTGGGTGTCCATGAGTGTCCGGGTGATCGCCGCACCGTCGATGCCGGTGGCCAGCAGCCGTTCGGCCAGGGTGTGGGACCCGGGACGCACCCACTTGAACGAGCCGGTGTCGGTGACCAGACCGGCGTAGAGGCAGTGCGCGATCTCCGCGTCGAGCGGTTCGGACCAGGCCTCGAGGATGTGGGCGATGACGCCCGCGGTCGACTCGGCGGCCTCGTCGACGATGTTCACCGCGCCGAAGCGGGTGTTCGAGCGATGGTGATCGATCACCAATGTCGTTGCGGCGCCGCTCAATCGGTCCCGCAGCACGCCGAGCCGATCGGCGCTGCCGCAGTCCACCGCGACCAGCACATCCACCTCGGCCGGCACCTGATCCGGCGCGACCAGCAGCTCGGTCCCGGGCAGTGATCGCATGGACATCGGCAGCCGGTCCGGTTCGGCGAAGGCCACGACCACCGGGACCCCGCGCCGACGCAGGACCTGCGCCAACGCCAGCCCGCTGCCGAGGGTATCGGCGTCGGGCTGGATATGGCACAGGATGGTCACCGACTGCGCGGCGTCGAGAATCTCGACCGCCGGGGTGACGTCGACGGGGGTCACCGGAGGTCAGGCGTCGTCGTCTTCTTCGTCCTCGTCGCTCTTGTACGGATCCTCGTCACCGGCGTAGCTCGCGCCGACCGCGACCTGCGCGACCCGCGCGTCGCTGGCGCGGGCCTTGGCCAGCAGCTCTTCCATCTCGCGCGCCGCGTCGGGCACGGTGTCGAGCTTGAACGCCAGCGTGGGGGTGAACTTCACCCCGGTGCCCGCGCCGACCTTGGACCGCAGGATGCCCGCGGCGGCCTTCAGACCGGCCGCGGCTTCCGCGTAATCGGGTTCGGCGTCGATGGTTTCACCCATGACGGTGTAGAAAATCGTCGCCTCGCGCAGATCACCGGTCACCTTGGAATCGGTGACGGTGACGAACCGCAGTCGCGGATCCTTGATCTCGTATTCGATCGCCGTGGCGACGATCGACGAGATGCGCTTCGCGAGTCGGCGTGCTCGGGCTTGATCAGCCATGACGAGCGCTCCTCACTTCTTCAGTCTTCGGGTCCGAAGATGCGGCGGCGTACTGCCAGCAACTGTAACTCCGGACGGTTGGCGACGTGCCGTTCACACTTGTCCAGCACCTCGGTCAGGTGGTTCATGCCGTAGCTGACCATTGCCACACCGAGCAAGGCCCGTCGATAACGGTCATGATCTCCGCCCTCGGTGACACTCACGTCGAACCTCTTCAGGTCCGCGAGGATGGGGCGGATGACAGAGCGCTTCTCTTTCAGTGAATGCACATCACCGAGCAAGATATCGAACTCGAGCGCTCCGAAGAACATCTTTTCAGTCATATGAACGCGCCCCGGGGAATGCGCGTGCGGTTACCCGGAAAGGTAAGGGGCGCAACCCCGCCGGGCCCGAAGGCCCGGCGGGATCACGTACTGCTCGCCTAGTCGCGCGGCTTCTCCCGCAGCTCGTAGGCCTCGACGATGTCGCCTTCCTTGATGTCGTTGAAGCCGACGGTCAGACCGCATTCGTAGCCCTCGCGGACCTCGGTCACGTCATCCTTCTCACGACGCAGCGACTGGATGGTGGTCTCGGCGACCACGACGTTGTCGCGGATCAGGCGCGCCTTGGCGTTGCGCTTGACCGAACCCGACAGCACCCAGCAACCGGCGATGTTGCCGAACTTGGAGGAACGGAAGATCTGGCGGATCTCCGCCCGGCCCAGCTCGTGCTCCTCGTAGATCGGCTTGAGCAGACCCTTGAGGGCCTTCTCGATCTCGTCGATCGCCTGGTAGATGACCGAGTAGTAGCGGATGTCCACGCCTTCGCGGTTCGCCAGCTCGGTCGCCTTGCCCTCGGCACGGACGTTGAAGCCGATGATGATCGCGTTGGAGGCCGACGCCAGGTTGACGTTGGTCTCGGTGACGCCACCGACACCGCGGTCGATGACGCGCAGACGCACCTCGTCGCCGACATCGATACCGAGCAGCGCCTCTTCGAGGGCCTCGACGGTACCGGAGTTGTCGCCCTTGAGGATCAGGTTCAGCTCCGAGGTCTCCTTCAGAGCGGCATCCAGATCTTCCAGGGAGATCCGCTTGCGGCTGCGCGCGGCCAGGGCGTTGCGCTTGCGAGCGTTGCGGCGGTCGGCGATCTGACGCGCGATGCGGTCTTCCTCGACCACGAGCAGGTTGTCGCCGGCACCGGGCACCGAGGTGAAACCGATGACCTGGACGGGCCGCGACGGCATGGCCGCCACGACGTCGTCGCCGTGCTCGTCGACCATGCGGCGGACGCGACCGTAGGCGTCACCCGCCACGATCGAGTCGCCGACCCGCAGCGTGCCGCGCTGGATGAGCACGGTCGCCACCGGACCACGACCGCGGTCGAGGTGGGCTTCGATGGCCACACCCTGCGCGTCCATGTCCGGGTTCGCCCGCAGGTCCAGCGAGGCGTCCGCGGTCAGGACCACGGCCTCGAGCAGCGACTCGATGTTGGTGCCCTGCTTGGCGGAGATGTCGACGAACATGGTGTCGCCACCGTATTCCTCGGCCACCAGACCGTATTCGGTCAGCTGCTGGCGAATCTTCTGCGGATTCGCGCCTTCCTTGTCGATCTTGTTGACCGCCACCACGATCGGCACGTCCGCGGCCTGCGCGTGGTTGATGGCCTCCACCGTCTGCGGCATGACGCCGTCGTCGGCCGCGACCACGAGGATCGCGATGTCGGTGGCCTTCGCACCACGGGCACGCATGGCGGTGAACGCCTCGTGACCGGGGGTGTCGATGAAGGTGATGAGACGGTCTTCGTCGTTGACCTCGGCCAGCACCTGGTAGGCGCCGATGTGCTGGGTGATGCCACCGGCCTCGCCCTCACGGACGTTGGCCTTACGGATGGTGTCCAGCAGTCGGGTCTTACCGTGGTCGACGTGACCCATGACGGTCACGACCGGCGGGCGGACCTGCAGGTCTTCCTCGTCGCCGTCGTCCTCGCCGTAGGTGAGGTCGAAGTTGGCGAGCAGCTCGCGGTCCTCGTCCTCCGGGGAGACCACGTGCACGACGTAGTTCATCTCCGAACCCAGCAGCTCGAGGGTCTCCTCGTTCACCGACTGGGTCGCGGTCACCATCTCACCGAGGTTGAACAGCGCCTGGACCAGCGAGGCCGGGTTGGCGCCGATCTTCTCGGCGAAGTCCGACAGCGAGGCGCCGCGGGCGAGACGCACGATCTCGCCGTTGCCGCGCGGCAGCCGCACGCCACCGGCGATCGGAGCCTGCTGGTTCTCGTACTCGGCGCGCTTCGCCCGCTTCGACTTACGGCCACGACGCGGAGCGCCACCCGGACGTCCGAACGCACCCGCGGCACCGCCGCGACCGCCACCGGAACCCGGACGGCCACCGCCGCCACCACCGGGGCGACCCCGGAAGCCACCGGGAGCACCCGCGCCACCACCGGCACCGGCACCCGCACCGGCGCCACCGGCACCGGGAGCGCCGCCACCGCGGTAACCACCGCCGCCGCCACCGGGACGACCGCCGCCGGCGCCCGGACCACCCGGACGCGCCGGACGACCTGCGCCACCCGGACCGGCCGGACGCTGCGCGCGAGCGGGCATGGCGCCCGGGTTCGGCCGAGGCGGCATCGAACCGGGGCTGGGACGCGGACCGCCGGGACGGGGACCGCCCTGACCGGCGGCCGCCGGGCGGGGACCACCCTGGCCGGGGCCGGGACGCGGAGCCGACATGCTCTGGCTGCCAGGCGATTCCGTGCGCAACCTGGGCGCCTACCAGGCCACCACCCAGGACGTCGTCGACCACCAGCTG
>NZ_JBSGCY010000067.1:0-35032 GCF_053602115.1 Nocardia sp. NPDC004582
ATCCCCAGCGCCGCGCGCGGGGCGGCGGCGGACGCCTGCGCGAGCATCGGATAGGCGGTCGCGCCGCCCGCGCCCAGGACCAGGACCGCGCCGAAGAGCATGGTGGTGCCGAACAACGCGCCGAACAGGTAGAACTTCAGGGCCGCCTCGGTGCCCAGGGCGTCCTTGCCGAATCCGGTGAGGGCGTAGAGCGGAATGCTGGCCAGCAGGTAGGCGCTGACGAGAATGAGCAGGTCGGTGGCTCCGGCGAGCAGGATCGTGCCGACGCCGCTCAGGGTGAGCAGCACGATGAACTCCGATTCCCGTGCGGCGGACCGGGTTCCGGGCATCGACAGGGCCAGCAGGATCAGCAGGGAGGCCGCGACGGTCACGCGCACGGCATGGGTGCCGACGTCGATGCCGTAGCTGCCGTCGAAGATGGTTTTCGCCGGGTCGTTCCAGACCGTCACCGTGGCGACGATCGCGGTCACCGCCCCCGCCGCGGCCAGCAGGCGCACCGGCCACTGCCGGGTTCGGGGCAGGAAGGAACCCAGGACCAGTCCCAGGACCGCGGAAAGCGCCAGGGCCGCTTCGGGAATCAGGGTGAGCAGGTCCCGCACCATCATGTCCTCGGACATCGGCCCCATCCCGCCCATATCAGCGCACCACCAGGGCGGCGAGGCCGCGGGCGGCGGGCTCGATGACGTCCAGCAGCACGCGCGGCGCGATGCCGATCGCCACCGACAGCACCATCAGCGGGATGATCGAGACCGCCTCGGGCGCGGTGAAATCGGTGAAGCTCGCCTCCGTGCGCGGGACGCCGAGGAACAGGCGCTGATAGGCACGCAACAGCAGCGCCGCCGTGATGAGGATGCCCGGCAAGGCCAGCGCCGTGAACACCGGTGCGGGAGCGAAGGATCCGACGAAGATCTGGAATTCGGCGATGAATCCCGAGAAGCCCGGCAGACCCAGCGAGGCGAAGAACGCGGCCGCGGTGACAGCGGCGAAAACCGGTGCCTGCCCGGCGATTCCGCCGAAGGCGTCCAGTTCGTAGGTGTGGCGGCGTTCGTAGAGGACGCCGGCGAGCAGGAACAACGCACCGGTGATCAGACCGTGGCTGACCATCTGCGTGACCGCGCCGGTGATCGCGAGGGTGCGCGCGTGCTCCGAGTTTCCCGCCACCAGGCCCGCCGCGCCGACCGCCAGCACCACGTAACCCATGTGATTGACCGAGGTGTAGGCGATCATGCGTTTGACATTGCGCTGCGCCATCGCCACGAGCGCTCCGTAGAGCACGCTGATCACGCCGATGACCACGAGCACCAGGGCGTATCGCCGCCACGGCGCGGGCAGCAGCGGCATGGCGATCCGCAGGAAACCGTAGGTGCCCAGTTTGAGCAGCACGCCCGCCAGGATGGCCGAGCCCTCGGCGGGGGCCTCGGTGTGCGCGAGCGGCAACCAGGTGTGGAACGGGAACGCGGGCGTCTTGATCGCCAGGCCCAGCACGATGGCCGCCAGCGCCAGCGCGCCGCGAGCCGTCCTGCCCGCCAGCGGATTCGCCGCCGTCAACTCGACGAGGTCGAAGGTGTGCGGGTCGGCGGCCAGGTACAGCACGATGAAACCCAGCAGCAGGGCCAGCGAGCCGATGAAGGTGTAGAGGAAGAATTGCAGCGCCGCCTGCCGGGCCCGCTCGTGACCCCAGCCGTTGATGACGAAATACATGCCGACGATCGTCAGATCGAAGAACACGAAGAACAGCACCAGGTCCAGCGAGACGAATACGCCCAGGCACACCGACTCCAGGAACAGGAACAGGGCCGCGAACCAGCGCAGCCGATCCGCGCGCCGCCAGGCGTAGCACGCGCAGGCCAGGAACAGCACGGTGGTGAGCGAGACCAGCGGGAGGCTCAGGCCGTCGACGCCGATGTGGTAGCCGGAGCGCAGCGTGGGGATCCAGGTGTGGTGCGCCTCGTAGGCGAATTCGCCCGCAGCGGGCGGGTTCCGGGTGAATCCGATCCACAGCGCCACCGTCAGCGCGACCTCGGCGATGCCGACCCCCACCCACGCGGCGCGGACGACGCCGTCGCCCAGCCGGGGCACGGCGAGCAACGCAGTGCCCGCCAGCAGCGGCAGGAACACCAGAACGCTGAGCACGTTCACCTCGTCTCTCGTCGGGTCGGGGTCACCGCAGCACCATCAGCACGACCGCCAGCAGCATCAGGCCGACCACCGCCTGCGCGTAGTACTGGTGCACCAGACCGGTTTCCGGGCGGCGCGCCCAGCGGCCCAGATCGCGGGAGGCGGTGGCGATGCCCGACACCGTGGCCTCGATCGCGCCCTCGACGCGGCGGTCGACGGTAAGGGCGGCGGACAGGCCGGCGGTCGCGGCGCGCCGGATGCCGTGGGCGAGCACGCGATCGTCGAAGACCGCGAGCAGGTTCGCGAGCGTGAGAGCCGGTGTGGCCACCAGTGTCCGGGCGGCGGCCTCCAGACCGAGCCAGTTCGCCAGCGCGGCGGGGGCGGGCAAGTCACCGCCGCGGCGGATCAGAATGGCGACGACGGCCACCGTCAGGACCGCGACCGCACCCGACAGGGCGAGTTCGGGCCAGGCCACGGCCGGGGCCGTGCCGGCGTGCACGATGTCGGCGAACCGGTCGTGCACGCGGGGCGCGACGGCGACGCCGCCCGCGATGACGGCGGTCGCCAAGGCGGTCAGCGGCAGCCACTGTGCGGGACTCACGACCCGGGTGCCGGGTTCCTCGGTGTCCCAGTCCTTCTCGCTGTCCGAGTCTCGCGGCAGCCACACCAGGGTGAGGGCGCGGGCGGCATAGACCGCTCCCAGGATGGCGGCGGCGAAACCGGCCACATAGAGGGGAGCTGAGGCTTCACCGGACACCGCGAGCACGGCGTCCTTCGTCGGCCACAGGGCGAACGGCGGGACGCCCGCCAGACCCAGCGCGCCGATCGTGAAAGGCACGCCCACCAGGGGATACGCGCGGGCAGCGCCACGCAATCCAGCGAGCTGCTTGGTGCCCAGGGCGGTCAGCCACGCGCCCGCGGCCAGGAACAACAGGCTCTTCACCGCCGCGTGCGCGACCAGATGACCACTGCCCGCGGCGATTCCGCCGCCGTCGGCCGCCCCGTCGGCGGCCGCCCGCGCGACCATCGCTCCCGATCCGGCGGCCAGCACCATCAACCCGACCTGGGCGCAGGTGGAGGCGGCGAGCAGCTGCTTGAGATCCCGCTGGCACACCGCGACCGCGCCGAGCGCCACCGCCGTCAGCGCACCCGTCCACGCGGTCACCGGCCCGGCCCAGCCGGTCGAGGCCAGCAGCGGTTCCAGCCGGAGGAGCAGGTACGCGCCCGCCGCGACCATGGTCGCCGAATGCAGCAGAGCCGACACCGGACTCGGGCCCGCCATGGCCCGCGACAACCAGAAGCTGAACGGCAGCTGCGCCGACTTGCCCAGCGCCGCCAGCACGATGCCCGCCGCCGCGGCGTCACGCCAGCCGTCCGGCAGGGCGGGCATGGCGTCCAGCGCGAGGGTCGCCGAACCACCCGCGAGCGTCGCGCCGGCCGCCAGGTACATGCCGAGATCACCGGTGCGGGTGGTCAGGAACGCCACCAGGCCCGAGGCCGCGCGCTGCTCGTCGCGCCAATGAAAACCGATGAGGGCGTAGGAGGCCGCGCCCATGAGCTCCCAGGCGAACAACAGGGTGAGCAGGTTCTGCGCGGTCACGGTGGCGAGCATGGCGGCGGCGAACATCAGCATCAGCCCGTGGAATCGGGCCCGGGCCTCGTGCGCGGCGAGCTCACCCGCAGCGAACAGCAGGACGCAGAGGACGACCGCGGCGACGGTGACGATCAGGACCGCCGACAGTCCGCCCACGCCCAGGAGGACCGGTGCACCAGCCAGGAACGGGGCCGAAACCTCCTGACGGTGCACGGCATTCGCGACAGCCAATCCCAGTGTCGCCGCGGCGACCGTCACCGCCGCCGCGGGCGCGATCCGGTCCGCGCGGCGGCCGCACAGCAACAGGGCGGCGCCGCCCAGGGTCGGAGCCGCGATCAGCCACCACAGCACCGGCTCAGCCCTTCAGATCCGCGGCCGAGTCGACCATGTCGACGTCGCGGGCCCGGAAGATGGCCGTGGTCACCGCGAATCCCGCCGCCATCTCCACCGCCATGGCGGTCACCGCGACCAGCACCAGGACCTGGGCGTCGGCGGTGGGCCGGGCGAAGTACCAGAACGCGGCCGCGGCCACGATGATCGCGTTGGTCATGAGCTCCAGGCCCATCATGATCATCACGATGGACTGCTGGGACAGCACGCCGAACAGTCCGACACTGAACAGGGCGGCCGCGAGGACCAGGAATTCGGGCAGATTCACCGGCCGACTCCTCCTTCGACGGGATCGTCGGGGACGCGGCGGTCGAGGCGATCGCCGAAGCGGTCGTAGCGGCCGCGCTGGGTGGCCAGCACCACCATGGCCACGATCGTGGTGAACAGCACCAGGCCGACGATGATCATCACCAGCATCTTGGAACCCATGATCGCCTCGCCCAGCGACGCGGTCGGGTCGGCCGGGAGGGGACGGTCGCGGGTGGGCCAGTCGACCAGCAGCGCCACCGCGGTCAACGCGGCGAACACGGTGGCCGAGATGGCCAGGGCCCCGGTGCGGTTGTGCACCATGGTCATGGGCATCAGGCCCGCGGGGTTCATCATGTACATGATCATGAAGACCACCATGATCAGCATTTCCATGATCATCATGAGGATGATCAGGACACCCAGATAGGCCAGATCCACCAGCAGCACCGTGCCCGCCACGAACCCGAACGACAGCAGCAGCGCGAAGGTCGCGCGAGCCATGGAATCCACTCGGAACACCGCGATCCCGGACGCCACCGCGCCCACCGCGCACAGCCAGAAGATCACCGGGGACCACATGTCGCGTCCTCCCGTCTCACAACGCCAGGACCGAAACGACCAGGGCCTGCGCCAGAATCAGTGGCAGCAGCACGATCCACGCGACCTCCATGTAGCGCGACATGCGCAGCGCGGGCCCGCGCCGCCCCGCCCACAGCAGCACCGCCAGCACGGCCACCGTCTTCACCAGCGACCACAACCAGCCCGGCAGCCACGGACCCGCGCCGCCGCCCAGGAACAGCGGCACCGACATGGCCGCCGCCGCGATGAAAAGCGCCCGGCGGGACAGGGTCACGAGCAGCCGATCCGGACCCGACAACTCGGCCACCACACCGCCGGCGATATCCCGTCCCAACGCGGTGGTGAACGGCGGGCTGAACGACATCGCGGGCACCGACAGCAGATAGACGACGAACGCCACCGGCATGGTCACCACGAACCAGCGATCCTGCTGCGCGGCAACGATATCGGCGATACTCAGCGAGCCGGCCGCGACCGCCGCGCAGATCAGCGCGAACATGTGCGGCAACTCGTAAGCCAGCCCCTGCGCGACGAACCGATACCCGCCGACCAGCGAGAACACCGAATTCGCACCCCAACCGGCCAGCCACACCGCCGCCCAGGACCCGATCTCGAGGGTATTGAACCAGGCCAGGCTCACCGGGGAATCCAGCACCACGCGATCACCGATCGGAACCAGCGCCGCCGCCCCGACCGCGGCCACCAGCAGGACGAATCCCGAAGACCGCCACAGCAAGACGTCCGCCGCGACCATTCGCCGCCGCTGCTGCACGAGTAACAATGCCGCCGACCGCAGCGGCCCGAGAGCCGCGACGGCGGTATCCGCGCCGGAGGCCCGGGCCCGGGCCAACGCGTCCGCGGTCTCCACGCCCCACACCAGGATCAGTACCAGCGGCGGCAGCGCCGCGGCCAGCCACCACGGCGCGAGCTCAACCATGCGCCACCCCCATACCGGCCGCATCCCACACGGCCACATCGACATCCACCCCGAGGCCCGCCACGATCAACCGTGCCTCCCCCAATTCCGCACCCGTCAGCAGCCGCGGCAGATTGTCGACGATCCACCGGTTCCGCGCCCGCTCGGCGGCGACGAATCCCGCTGACTCCGAGGTGAAATCCGCGACCCGCCCACCCCCGACCGCCTCGGCCATCCGCGCCAGCAGCCGATCATGGGCGTCACCGACCAACCCCGCCGGCACCCCCTCGCCCCCGCCGATCCGTCCGACATCCCGCAACGACCACCGCAGCACCCGGGACCGCGTAACCCGTCGCGCCCACCGATCCAGCCCCGCGTCGACCGCGAACAGATTGCTGTCCAACGACTCCTGCGAGGGATCCATCGATCCGTGCCCGTGCCCGTGCCCGTGCCCGTGCTGAGGCCGGGCCGCGCCGGGACTCCCTGATCCGGCGAGCGCCTGATCGCGGAACCGCCGCCCCGCGGCCGCGGCGTCCTCCCACCCGGTCACCGCCAGCAATGTCGCCACCACATCCAACGCCCGCGCCGCCCGCCACCCCCGCAATTCCCGTTCCGGCACCGCCTCCCCGCGCTCGGCGCGCAACCACGGACCGAGCCAGTACGGCGCACTCCCACGAGCCGCCCCCAACACCGAAACCGTCGCTCCCGTAACCACATCCCCCTGCAACCGCGCCCGCACCACCAGCCCGCCCGGCCAATCCACCAGCACCGGCCCCAGCGGAACCGTCAGCACGTCCAGCGCCAGCCCATCCCGATCGGCCTCCCGATCCGCCATCACCAACCCACCCGGCAATGCCATCCCGCCCCCATGCCCGCCGTGCGCCCCATGCCCACTGTGATTCGTCTGTCGCCCGTGAGCGCCGTGGTCCATTCGGCCGCCGTGTGCGCCCTGATCCATGTCGCCATCGGGTGCGCCGTGATCCTCGTGGTCTGCGCGATCCCCGTGCGCGCCATGGTCTTCGGCCTCACCCATCGCCGTCACGTGTCCAGGGTGCGTGTCGGGCATATCGTGTGCGGCGTGCTGTTGGTGGGAGGCGTGCTCGTCGTACTCCGCATGCGTACCGTGGTCGGCCACGTCCACGGACGTCATCTGGCCCTGGTGTTCGCCGTGCCCGCCCATTTCCATGGAGTGGCCGGAGTGTTCACCATGGGTAGCGCGCTCGGCGTGGGTTGCGGGTCCGCTGTCCGGAGGGCGTTCACTGTGCGCGTCCGGTGGTGCCGCGCGTAGCGATCGCAGGTCTGTCGCCGCTGTGGCGAGCGCAGCCGCGGCCGCGCTCGGGTCCGTGATGTCGATCCGTAGTCGCGGCAGTGGCATCGCCGCGTGGATTCGCCCCACCGCCGCCTCGAACTCGTGCCCGCCAGCGCCGGCGACGACCAGAACGTCTGCGGCAGCGGGGCTTTCGGCCGATCGCCACCCGCGCTCGCGCATCGCCCGCTCGATCGCGAGCCGAGTCTCCGTGCCCCCGGGCGCGACCGCGACCAGCGGCACCACCGCGATCCGTCGCCGAAGCCATCCGCTCAGGTCCACCGCAGCGCCCCTTCCCGCCACGCGTACAGCACCGCGACCATGAGTACCGCCAGGAATCCGAACATCTCCATCACCGCCGAGGCTCCGATCTCGCCCACGACGACCGCCCACGGATACATGAACGCCATTTCCATATCGAACGCCAGGAAGATCATCGTGATCGTGTACCAGCGCACATGAAATCGCGACACGGCGTGTTCGATGGCCGCGGCCCCCGACAGATAGGGCATCCGTTCGACGGCTTCGGGCGCAACCCGCACCGCCCGAGCCCCCGCGAACAGAACCCCGGCCGACACCGCCACCACACCGATCAGAACAGCCAGATTCGCCATCACGCGCCCGACCACCTTCCGTGCCCGTCGCGAAGCAGACTACTAGCCGACTACGTAGTTGGCTGGTATTGACGACGAGCCGATCCGGCTCGGCCCAGGGTCGACGCGATGCGCGGACAGCGCCCGAGCGCCGGATGGATCCGAACAGGCCGAACAGGATTCCGATGGTGACCTGTCAGGCATGCCTCCGGGAATCAGGACCGGGAGGCGTCGACACCGGCGGCGCTCACTCGGCCGGAAGCGCGGCGAGGATTTCCTCGGTGGTGGCGGTGACGCCCAGGCGGGGGAAGATCTTCTCCATCGAGTGGGTGTGGGAGGCGGTGTCGCGGTCGGAGGTGGCGTCGGTGGCGATGACGACGTGATAGGCGTGCTCGTGGGCGGCGCGGGCGGTGGATTCGACGCCGATGCTGGTGGCGATGCCGCCCAGGACGATGGTGGTGATGCCGCGGCGGCGGAGCTGGACGTCGAGGTCGGTGCCGTGGAAGGCGCCCCACTGATGCTTGGTGATCCGGATGTCGGCGGGGTGCGGGTCGAGGTCGGGGAGGATCTCGTCCCAGCCCGCGGGTGGGGTGAAGGCGCCGGCGGGTTGCATGGTGCGGCCGGGCGGCAGATCGGAACCGTCGGGGGAGAAGGAGACTCGGACCAGGACCACGGGCAGGCCCGCCGCACGGAAGGCCTTGGCGAGGGCCGCGGAGCGAGCGACCACCTCGTCGGTGCTGTGCGGCTGGGTGGGGGCGGCCACGATGCCACGTTGCAGGTCGATGAGGACCAGCGCGGATTTCGGGTCCAGGAGGGTGTCCGTCACAGGGGAATCCTTCGGTGGGAGTGGGGAATCGGGTCAGTCCTCGACCAAGCGGGACAGCAGTGGGATCACGGCGATCAGTGAATCCTGTTCGGCGGGAGAGAGTTTGGTGGTGATGGCGGTCGCCAGCCAGTCCTCCTTGGCATGGTGGGCCAGGCGCAGGAGGCGTTCCCCCTCGGCCGACAGGGACAGCAGGATCTGTCGTTGATCGGTGGGGTGCGGGGACCGCGAGACCAGGCCGCGGTCCCCGAGGGCGGCCAATGTGGTGCGCATGGACTGCGGTCGCACCTGCTCGGCGCGGGCCAGGTCGGCGACCGACAGCGGGCCTTCCTGGCCGAGGCGGCTCAACGCCACCGCCTGCGAGGGTGTCATATCGAAACCGGCTCGCGCGGAACGCAGCCGGCGCAGTAGGCGGCCGGCCACCACGCGGAGTTCGCTCGCGGCGGCGGCGGTGACCTCGGCCGACGGCTCGGCCTTTCCGTTCGAACTCACCCTTTCAGGGTGGCATAGGGTAGGAAGACTTGCAAGTTTACCTGTCGAGTTTGGTGGGGGCGGTGATCGAGCCGGACAGGCGGGCGCGGAGGAAGTCGGTGATGTCGGCGCGGGCCGCCGTGGCTTGCGGTACCAGGCCGGGCATGGCGATGAAGGCGTGGGTCGCGCCCGGGTATTCCGACACCTGGACGGGGATGCCGAACTCGCGCAGCCGGTCGGCGTAGCGGCGGCCCTGGTCGGCGAGGGGGTCGAGGGTCGGGATCACCACGAGGGCGGGCGGCTGGCCGGTGAGGTCGGCGTACAGCGGCGAGACCGGTCGCGGGTCCGCGCCCGGCGGGACGGCCAAGCGCCGGAACAGTCTCAGGCGCGCCAGATTCAATGTCGGGGTCTCGGCGTAGCGCGTCATCGTCGGGTAGTCGACCATGGTGTCGGTCAGATCGCAGGCCGGATTGATCAGCACCTGCGCCAGCAGGGGCAGCCCGGTCGCGGCGGCTCGGATCGCGGTCAGGGCGCTGATCAGGGCGCCGCCGCTCTCGCCCGCGAGAATCACGCGCGCCGGGTCGATTCCCCAGTCGGTGGAGTGATCCAGGATGTGCCGCAACACATCCCAGTCGTCGTCGACGGCGGCGGACAGTGGGGTGTCCTGCGCGATCAGGCGATGCTCGACGGAGACGACGACGGCGGGCAGCTTCGCGGCGAGATGGCTGTTGCCCCAGTCGCATTGGGCCGCGGTGCCCGCGAACCCGCCGCCGTGCACCTGCAGGACGAGCGGGAGGGCGGCCGCGCGCGCTCCGGCCGGACGGTATACGCGGATCGGTACCGCCCGGTCGGGGAAGGTCACCCGCTGCCATTCGATGCTGACGCCGCGTGTCGGAGCCCCGGTGACCAGTACTCGTATGACCTTCGAACCCGCCAGCCGATTCGCCCCCTCCACGTGGGCGGTCAGCTCCTCGGGCGTCAGGGCCTCCCAATCCGGGTCCTTGCGCAACGCGTGCAGGATGCGAATTCGGCGCGGCGGCCGGTCGAACGTGCCCGGCCGGGTCTGGGAATCACCGTGGTGTCTGAACATGGATTCCAGCATCGGCGGGCCGCGCGGGGATGTATTGAAGAAATGTTCCCGCTCGCGCCTAGCGCGTGCCTGCCCACGCGACCGGGTCGACCGCCAGCCACGGCGCGTCCGCGAGGGCCGTCGGTGTCAGTCGCGCGAAGGTCATCGTCTCCCGGCTGAAATGCGATTGATCGGCGTACCCGCTCTCCGCCGATACCCGCGCGGCGCTGCTCCCCGCGGCGAGCCGGTGCGTGGCGTCGTCGAATCGGACCAGTTGCGCGGCCCGCTTGGGTGTCAGGCCGATCTGGGACCGGAAGCGCGACCACAATCGCTTGCGACTCCACCCGATCTCGTCGGCCAGCGCCTCGACGCGAATCCGCCCGCCGCTCAGCGTGATTCGCCGCCAGGCGTAGCTCACCTCCGGATCGACGGCGGGTCCGCTCCGGTGCCGCGCGGTCAACGCGTCGTCCAGGATCGCGAATCGCCGGTCCCAGGAACGGGTCTCGTGCATGCGCTCCCGCAGCAGCGCGACCTCGGGCCCCCACAGCTCGTCGAGCCCGATCACGCCGCCGGCCGCCTCGGGTGAGCCGCCCAGCGTCGCGTAGGCCACCACGGGCGACAGCCGCACCTGCAGCAGATCCACGGTCTGCGCCTGCCCGTACACCCCGATCGGGCACAGGCCCACGACCCCGCTACCCGAGGCCCGGCTTCCGCCGGCATCCTCGACCATCGCCATGTCCCCGAGGTCGACGAACATCGTCACGGCCGGGAACGGCACCACCGGCAGATCGACCGGGCTCGACGCGCGCGCCCGGAACCCGGCCATGCTGACCCCGGGGCAGCGGCCCGGCAGCGTCGGCACGGTGACATCCACCAAGGTCCCGGCGACAATGACCCTATCGGCAGCCATCACCCCATGGTACGAGCCGCCCGCCCGGAGGCCGGAAACGCGATGGCCGATTCCCGCCGGTCATCGGTGATCGGCTGCGCCAGAGTGAAAGGACAAGCGAACGAGACGACGCAGGAGGAAGCGATGAGCGTGTACACGACGATGGCCAGCCCGGTCGGTGAGCTGCTGCTCGCGGGCGAGCGGCGCGGGACCGGAGTGGAGCTGACCGCGGTGTCGATGGCGGGCGGCAAAAGCCTGCTGGTGGAGGGCGACTGGGAGGCCGACGCGGATGCCTTCGCCGAGGTGGTCGACCAGCTGACCGCCTACTTCGCCGGGGAACGTGACAGTTTCGACCTCCGGATGGGCGGCCGGGGCACCGATTTCCAACGCCGGGTCTGGCAGGCCCTCGACGAGATCCCCTACGGCGCCACCGTCACCTACGGGGAGATCGCGAACCGGATCGGCGCTTCGCGGGCCGCGGTGCGCGCGGTGGGCTCGGCCATCGGGGCCAACCCACTGCTCATCGTGCGGCCCTGCCATCGCGTGATCGGGGCCGACGGGTCGCTGACCGGCTACGCCGGGGGCGTCGAACGCAAGCAGCTGCTGCTGGAGCTCGAGCGGGCCGCGTGATGACCGCCGTCATCCGGAGCGTCGCGGCCGGGGTCGCCGAGCAGGACTGGGCGGCCCTGGCCGGTGCGCTCGACGCCTACGGACACGCCCTCACCGGGCCACTGCTCTCCGCCGGCGAATGCCGCACGCTCGCGAACCTTTACGACGTGGACCACCACTTCCGGTCGACGGTCGACATGGCCCGGCACCGGTTCGGCTCGGGCGAGTACCGGTATTTCACCCACGACCTGCCCGAGCCCGTGGCGGCCTTGCGCGCCGCCCTCTATCCGATGCTGCTGCCCATCGCCCGGGATTGGGCCGCCCGGCTGGGACGGCCCGGCACCTGGCCCGACCGGCTCGAGGACTGGATCGCCCAGTGCCATCGGGCGGGGCAGACCAAGGGCTCGCAGATCCTGCTGCGCTACGGACCCGGCGACTGGAACGCCCTGCACCGGGACCTGTTCGGGGACATGGTGTTTCCGCTCCAGGTCGTGATCGGGCTGGATGCCCCCGGCGTGGATTACACCGGCGGCGAGTTCCTCATGGTGGAGCAGCGGCCGCGCGCCCAATCCCGCGGCGCGGCAATGGCCTTGCCGCAGGGCCACGGTCTCGTCTTCACCACCCGCGACCGTCCCGTCCGCGGCGCCCGGGGCTGGTCGGCCGCGCCCATGCGGCACGGTGTCAGCCTGGTGCGATCCGGGCGACGGCGCACCCTCGGCCTCGTCTTCCACGACGCCTGACCATGCGCGAGAGCGTGCGCGACAGTGAGGCCGTGCGTGACGGGCGGTACACGCTGCTCGACGCGGACGGCCGCCCGTACCGCAGCCGCACACCGGGCGTTCTCGGCGGTCACCGCCGCATGAAGATCTACGGTCGCCTCGACTGTCCGGCGGCCCTGCGTGCCCTGGCCCGCGGTGGCTATGTGTCCCATCGCGTCTTCTTCGCCGACGAGCCGACCGCTGTGGCCGCCGGTTACCGCCCGTGCGCGGCGTGTTCCCGAGCGGCCTACCGGGAGTGGCGTGCTCATCGGGCCGGGTGAGTCGTCCATCTCGCCCGGCAATCAAGACCGGTCGGTACCTATACGCTGGACCCCATGCTTGCCACGATCGCCCGACCGGGAATCACGGAAGAACCACTGTGGCATTGGCCCGACCGTTAGTCGCTCGGTGACGTGGAAACCTATTCTGGGGACGTGAGTGTGGAAACCATCGGTGAACCGGGACCCCTGCCGCGTGGCCGGCACGGGCTGACCCGCGAGCAGGTGGAGGCCTCGCAATACCGGCGCCTGTGCACCGCCGTGCTGGAAGCGGTGGGCGAGCTCGGCTTCGCGGCCACCACCGTCGCCGATATCGTGACCCGCGCGCAGGTGGCGCGCCGCACGTTCTACGCCGTCTTCGGCGGCAAGGACGAATGTTTCGCCGCCGCCTACGATCTCGCCGTCGGCGCCGCACTGGAACAACTGCAGGACACCGTCACCGGGCTCGAAGGGGTGACCTTCGCCGATCGGGTGCGGATCTCCTTCGAGATCTATCTCGGCTTCCTCGCCGTCCAGCCGGGCGCGGCCCGCGCGCTGTACGTCGAAACCCTCGCGGCCGGACCGGGACTGGTGGCCCACCGGCTGCGCGTGCACGACCGATTCGCCGACTACATCATGGCGGTGGCGCAGGTCGGGGTCCGCGACGGCGATCTGGCGGCCGAACCGGACCGGGAAATGGTGGACATGCTGCTCGGCGGGATCGACGACCGGGTGCGCGCCTGCCTGCACACCAAGGGCGCCCAGGCGCTGCCGGAACTGGTGCCGCTGTTCACCCGCACCGCCGTCACCATCGCGAGCACGCCCGCCTCCTGACCGCTGTTCCCCGCCACAATCCCCGGGCGGCCCCGGCCGCGCCCGCTGTCACCTGGCACAACGCCGGTGACACCGGCGGCGGCCCGCTCCTACGGTCGCAAGTGAATTCGACGCGTTCGGTCGGGTTCGCCGGACAGCAGGGGAGAGTTCATGAGGCCGACCATCCGTACCCGCGGCAGCGCCGTGTTCGCCACCGTCACCGCGCTCGCCGTGGCCTTCGCCACCGGCGTGGCCGGCTCCGAACCCGCGGCCGCGCCCGATGCCGGGAGCTCCTCGGGCTCGGCGGTGGTCAGCACCGCCACCGACACGGTGGGCGTGGGTCCGGAGATGTCGGCCTTTCTGGCCGCTTTCGCCTACGGCCTGACCCACCCGGACGCCGCGCCGCCGGGCGCCAACGACTGGAACTGCAAGCCGAGCGCCGAACATCCGCGCCCGGTGGTGCTGGTGCACGGCACCTGGCTCAACACCTACGACAGTTTCGCGTTCCTGTCGCCGCGGATCGCACGCGCCGGATTCTGTGTCTTCGCCTTCAATTTCGGGCGGGAGACGCCTCTCGGCGGTGGCGGGATCGGACCGATCCTGCCGGGCCGCTACGGCGTCGGGCCGATGGGGGATTCGGCGAAGCAGCTGGCGCGGTTCGTGGATCGCGTCCTGGCCGCCACCGGCGCGCCCGCGGTCGACGTGATCGCGCACTCCCAGGGTGGACCGGTCACCAGCCAGTACCTGAAATTCGAAGGCGGACAGGGCAAGGTCGGCAAGGTCGTCAGCTTCGGGGCGACCAGCCACGGCACCTCGCTGCTGGGCATCGCCACGCTGGGCCGGGTGATCACCGATCTCGGGCTGAACATCCTCGGCTTCTATCAGCCGTTGATCGGTCAGGCCAATACCGAGCAGGTCGTCGGCTCGCCGTTCTACGCCCGGCTCAATGCCGAGGGCGACACCGTGCCCGGGGTCGAGTACACCGCCGTCGGCACCCGCCACGACGAGATCTCCAACCCCTACGAATGGACCTTCCTCACCCCCGGCCCCGAGGCGAGCGTGGAAAACATCACGCTGCAACAGGATTGTCCCGAGGACGTCTCCGATCACCTGACCATCATGTACTCGCCGCGGGCGGCGTCGATCGCCCTGCGCGCCCTCGACCCGGCCGCGCATCCGGCCCTGGTCTGCACCTTCAATCCCTGGATGATCGGCGGCAGCGGCCACATCTAGCCGCTGCGGTACGGAAAGGACGACGATGACGATCGGCGATGCGATCGAAACGAGCAGTGCCACAACAGAACCGGAGGAGGTTGGCGGGATCCCGCTGTTGCCGGGGGAGGATCCGTTCTATCGATCGCCGATCGACCCGGCGTCCGTCGCGCCGGGCGCCATCCTGCGGTCGCGGCCGGTGCGGCTGGCCCTGTTCGGACGCATTCCGCAGCGCGTGCGCGCCTGGCAACTGCTCTACCGCAGCACCGATCTCGACGGCGCGCCCGAGGCGGCGGTCACCACGGTGCTCCTGCCCTGGGACGCCGACCCGGCCGCGGACCGGCCGCTGGTGTCGTTCCAGTGCGCGATCGACGCGGTCGCCCCGAAGTGCTTTCCCTCCTACGCTTTACGGCACCGCGCCCGCGCACTCGGCGCCATCCCGCAGGTGGAGTTCCCGCTCATCGCCGCCGCCCTGGCCCGCGGCTGGGCGGTGTCGGTGCCTGATCACGAAGGCCAGGGCGGACACTTCGGGGCGGCCCGCGAACCCGGCCACCGCGCGCTGGACGGCCTGCGCGCGGCTCTGCGCTTCGAGCCACTGGGCTTGGGCCCGCGGACCCGAATCGGATTGTGGGGCTACTCCGGTGGCGGCCTGGCCAGCGCGTGGGCCGCCGAGCTGGCGGCGAGCTACGCGCCCGAACTCGATATCGCCGGCGCGGTCGCGGGCTCGCCGGTGGGTGATCCGGCGGCGGCGTTCGTCCGGCTCAACGGCTCGCCCTTCGCGGGTTTCGCCATGGTGTTCACCTCCGGCCTGCGCCGCGCCTACCCGCGGCTCGACGACTGTGTGCGCGGTCTGGTGTCGGAGGAGTACCTGCGGCTGCTCGACGACGCCGAATCCATCGCCACCTTCCCGCTGCTGGCCCGCTACGCCGGGCGAAACGCCAACCGGCACATTCGCGGTGGCCTCGGCGCGCTGCTGACCCGCCCCGAGATGCGGGCCGTCCTCGACGACATCCGCCCCGGCGCCCAGGCTCCCGCCATGCCGCTGCTGGTCGTGCAGGGCGTCAACGACGAGGTGATCGCGGTCGCCGACGTCGACGCCCACGTACGGCGCTACCACGACCGTGGAGCCCACGTGCGCTACCTGCGCGACCGGCTCAGCACTCACCTGCCATTGCAGTTCATCGCCATTCCGGTGATGGTGGACTGGCTGGCCGACCGCCTCGCCGATCGCCCGCTGCCGCCGTCGGAGGTGCGCACGGTGTGGTCGGTGGCCGCCTCCCGGCGCGCCGTGCGCGAGCACGGTCACTTGGCGGCGCTGGTGGCGACCATGGTGTCGGGCCGCCCGATCCGCACCCGATCGGACTTGCGATAACTGCGCGCCACCAGCGCCGACCGCAGATACCACAGTCCCGACGGCTGCGCCGGATCGAAACCGGTCAGCTGCCCGATCCGCTTGAGCCGGTTGTCGACGGTATTGGTGTGCACGCCCAGCAAGCGCGCCGTATGCCGTCGGCTCAGGTCGTTGCCGATATGGCGGCGCAGGGTTTCCAGCAGTTCGGGATGCGCGTCCAGCGGATCGAGCAGCGTGCCCAGGTATTCGCGCGCGGGGCCGGGACGGGTCAGCTGGTACTCCATGGCCAGGTCGTCGAAACGGTGCAGGCCGGGCGCGCATTCCAGGCGATGCACCATATCGAGCAGTTCGTGCGCCTGCTCGGCGGCGTCGGGGATGCGCGGCGTCTCGGTGTGGATCACCGTCGCGGTGACCGGAACCTGTGCGGCCGTGGACAATCCGGCGATCAGCTCGGCCAGCTCGCCGGGGCTCGCGGCGGTGGCGGGCAGCAGCACGGTGCCGCCGTCGGCGCTGAGCAGCGACAGCGCCCGGCCGTCGCCGCGGCGGGCCAGCTCGGACTGGATGCGCCGTAGCTTGCGGCGCGCCACCACCTCGCCGTCCACGCGGGTGTCGGATTCCCCCGGATGCGGCGGAATGCTCAGGGCCAGCACGTGATACGACTCGTCGATCTCGATGCCGCCCGCGCGCGCCATGGTGGAGGCGGGATGCCCGGCCAGCAGCGCGGAGGCCACGGTGTGCACGGCCGTGTGGTGTTCGGCCACCACCGCGCGGTGCTCACGCACATAGGCCACCGCGAAGGTCGAGTCCACCATGGCCAGCACCTCGAACAGGCGGCGCGCGGTCACCGCGAGCCGGGCGTAGTCCTCGGGGCCGGTGGCGTCGACGATGAGATCGAAGCCCAGGGCGAAACCGTCGTGCACCGCCCGGTGGATGGTGCCGATCGGAATGCCCTCGCGCGCCCAGTCCGCGCCCGCGCGTTGCAGCCGTTCGATCTTGGCGCTCACATCGCGGCCCTCGAGCACGCCGGCGGCGAGTTCGAGGGCGGTGCGGGTGACGGTGGTGACCTCACCGCGCAGCGCGTCCCCGGGCAGGGTGCCGCAGCGGGCCACGTGTTCGGCGAAATGCGCGACCAGGGCGGCCGAGAGACCGCGCGCGTCGCGCAGGGGTCCGGAAATCGGTGCGGCCGTGAGGGGTTGCGTTGCCTTGATCATGCGCGGTGCCTCCACAGCAGTCTGGGAACGCTGGCGTTCCTACTGGACCGTAACTGTAGCCGGGGTCACGTTTCGCGGCAATACGCGTGACCGGTCCGCACAACGGCGAATACCGCACTGCGCGTTGGGGCGACAGCGCGGTCATCGCGGCGGCGGTGTGGGCGAAGGTGTCTCGCCGCTGCTGGATCAGCTGGTCAGGCCGGCGAAGAACGCCCGGATGTCACCCGCCAGCAGTTCGGGCACCTCCAGTGCGGGGAAGTGACCGCCGGAGTAGAACTCCGACCAGTGCACGACATGGTGGGCTTTCTCCGCGAATGGCCGAATCGCGTAGTCGCCGTTGGCGAATACCGCGATACCGGTCGGCACCGTGCCCTTCGGCTTGGGCATGAACATGGTGTGGTCGTGGAAGCGCTCGAAGTAGTAGTCGGCGACGCTGCGCGCGGTGTCGGTGAGCCAGTAGACGGCCACGGTGGTCAGCATCCGGTCGCGGTCGATGGCCTGCTCGGGCAGCTCGTGACTCGCGTCGGTCCACTCCTGGTACTTCTCCACGATCCAGCCCAGCTGTCCCACGGGCGAATCCGCCAGCAGCTGGGCCAGCGTGTGCGGGCGCGAACCCGCCAGGTTCATGTACGCCGAGCCGTCGTCCTGGAACCGCTGCATCCCCGCCAGCCGCCGCTGATCGGACTCGGTGAGCGCGGCCATATCGGCCGGATCGCCGGTCGGGAACGTGACCAGGGCGTTGACGTGCACACCGATCACGTGCTCGGCGTGCTCGCGGGCCAGGCGCGGGGCCACGAACGCGCCGTGGTCGCCGCCCTGCACGCCGTAGCGGTCGTAGCCCAGCCGCGCCATCAGCTCGGCCAGGGCGGCGGCGACTTTGCCGTCGTGCCAGCCGGTTTCGGTGAGCGGGCCGGAGAAGCCGTGACCGGGCAGGGTCGGGATGACCAGGTGGAAGGCTGGGGCGGCGGGGTCGCCGTGGGCGGCCGGATCGGTCAGCGGGCCGATCAGATCGAGGAAGTCGGCGGGGGTCCCGGGCCAGCCGTGGATCAGCAGCAGCGGGGTCGCGTCCGGGCGGGCCGAGCGGATGTGGAGGAAGTGCAGGCGCTGGCCGTCGACGACGGTGGTGAATTGCGGGTGCGCGTTGAGGGCGGTCTCCACCGCGCGCCAATCGAACTTCTCGGCCCAGTAGGCGGCGAGCTCGCGCAGGTAGGCGGTCGGCACGCCGCGCTCCCAGCCGGTGCCGGGGACCTTGTCGATCCAGCGGGTGCGGGTCAGGCGGTCGCGGAGGTCGTCGAGGGCGGCCTGCGGGATGTCGACGCGGAAGGGGTGGATGGCGGTGTCGCGGTTCTCGGTGTCGCTCATGCCATCGAGTTTTCCGATAAAGACCCGGTGGCCACATCACGACAATTCGTTATTCTGTGTCCGGGCTGGGCGAAATGCGAAGGTGCGGCATGATCGTGGCGTGGTGAGTTTCCCCGGCAGCAGTGTCCTGGTCGGTCGGGCCGCGGAGGTGTCCGCGGTGCTCGAGGCGGTCGGCGACGCCGGCACGCAGACCGTGCTCATCGCGGGCGAGGCCGGGATCGGGAAATCCCGGCTGGTCGCGGAGTGCACCGAGCGACTCGGCGGCGACGCGCTGGTACTGCTCGGCCGATGCCCCGAACTCGGCGCCGCGGGTGTCGCCTACGCACCCTTCCTGACCGTGCTGCGCGGACTCGTCAAACGACTCGGCGGCGAGACCGTGGCGACGCAGCTGCCGCCGCATCCCGCGCTCGCCAACTGGCTGCCGCAGCTGGCCGTCCACACCGGCGGCGCCGCCCCCGAGGCCGATCGGATCCGGCTGTTCGGCGAAATCCTCACGCTGCTGGAGCAATTGGCGATGGCGCGGCCGGTGGTGCTGGTGCTCGAGGACCTGCACTGGGCCGACGACGCCAGCCGGGAGCTGCTCACCTTCCTGGCCGCCAATCTCGCCGACGCCAATGCCCTGCTGGTGGGCACCTACCGGCCGGGCGAGGCCGGACCGCTGCGCGGACTGGTCGCCGAACTGCGCCGCAACCCGGGCGTGCGCGTGCTCGAACTGCATCCGCTGACCCGGCACGAGGTCGGCCGCCAGCTCGCCGCGCTGCTCGGGCGCGAACCCGGAACCGAGCTCAGCACCAAGGTTTTCGACCGCAGCGGCGGCAACCCGCTGTTCGTCGAGGCGCTGGGCCAATGCCCCGACGAACTCCCCGCCGACCTCGCCGACCTGCTTCTCGGATTCCAGACCGGTCTGTCCGCGCAGGCGCTCGCCGTGGTCGACCCCGCCGCCGTCCTCGGCTCCCCGATCCACCACGACCTCCTCGCCGCCACCGTCGACCTACCCCCGGACGAACTGCCCGGCGCCCTGCGTGAACTCGTCGACCGGCATCTACTGCTCACCACCGACACCGGCTACGAGTTCCGCCACGGCCTCATCCGCCAGGCCATCTACGACCACCTGCTCCCCATCGAGCGCACCCGCCTGCACGCCCGCGCCGCCGCGGCCCTGCACACCCGCGGCGATGCCCTCGACTCCGAATCCCGCGCCGACCTGGCCCGCCACGCCCGCGCCGCCGGCGACCTCGACACCGCCCTGCGCGCCTACTGGTCCGCCATCGCCGGAGTCCCCGCCACCCACCCCGAACGCCTCCGCCTGCTCGAACAAATCCTCGCCCTCTGGGACCGAGTCCCCGCCCCCGCTGAAATCCTCCCCACCACCAAACTGTCCGTCCTGGAACAGATCGTCGACGTCGCCATCGCTTGCGGCGCCACCGAACGCGGCATCGCCGCCGCCGACGCGGCCCTGGCGGTGCTCGCCCCCGCCACAGCCGCCGCCCCCGCCCCGCTGCCCGTATGGAGTCAGGACGACGACCCGGTCGGCGAGCGTCCGCCAGTACATCTGGACGACGGGACCGTATCCGGCGTGTCCGGCGAAATCGACTATGCCGGCGCCGATCCCGAGCGGTCCGCCCGGATGTACCGGCGGCGGGCCTACCTGCGTGCGACCACCGGGGCCGGCCCGGGAGCGGACCTCGACCGAGCGCTGGCCCTCATGGCTGGGACGCCGGACAGCGTGGAACGAGCTGAGGCGCTGGTGCAGTCGGCGGCCGCACGCGTCTTCCAGGGCGACGCCGCGGGGTCGGCGGCCCATGCGCGCGAGGCACTGGCCATCGCGCGCCGACTCGGCGCTGACGCATTGGTGGCGCGAGCGCACGCACACCTGGGACTGGCCGGAGCGGCCGCCGCCGGCGGCTCCTTGGACTCGGATCTGGACGAGGACGTGCCACCGGGCGGAAATGGCCTGGCACAGCGGAGTTCGCCAACCGGCGACAGCGGGCACGGGGGAAAGGCTGCGCAGTCAAGGGGAGACGGGCTGGTCGCGGATATCGCATGGACCGGGGGAGGGGCCGGGGCCGACCAGGGTGGGCGCATTGGCGGAGGGGCCAATGAAACAGATTGGGCGCTGGAGCATTTCGCGCGGGCGCATCGGGCAGCCGCTCTCGCGGGGGATGCGCGGATCGTGGTGGATGTGGCCACGTGGGAGTCGGCGGTGTTGGTGGGGGCGGGGCGGTATGAGGCGGCGATCGCGGCGGTGCGGCAGGGGTTGCGGGCGGCGCACGAGTCGTTTCGGTTCGCGGAGTCGGCGCCGATCCTGTTCGTGAAGTGGGCGCAGGCGCTGGCGGCGCTGGGGCGGTGGGACGAGGCTCGGGCGGTGGTCGATGAGGTGCAGCTCGAGCAGGTGCCGCCGTTGAGCCGGGCGGCATTGCTGGTGTGTTTCGGGCGGATCTCGTTGGCCACCGGGGATTTCGGGGCGGCGCGCGAAGATGCCGTCGCGGCCGGGCGGTTGCTGGGCGACAGCCGGTGGGCCGCGCAGTACCGGCTCGAACTGGCGGCGTTGAACTGCACGCTGGCGTTGGTGGGCGACGACGAGGCTGCGGCGGCGACGGAGTTGATCCGGGTGCTCGAAGGCGGCGACGGGGCCGGGACCATGTTCGCGCATCCGCACGAGGCGTGGCCGCTGGTGGTGCTCGGCGCTCGAATCACCGGAGCGCCACCGGAATTGCTGGCTCTGGGGGACACGCTGCCCACGGCGTCGCCGGTGGATGCGGCTCAGCGCGCGGCGTTCACCGCACACCTGGCGGGCACCGCGGCCCGTTGGTCGGAGGCGGTCGCGGCCTGGCGCGGCGTCGGTCGGCCCTACGATGTGGCCATCGCCCTGCTGGGTCTCGCGGAATCGGCTGCGGCCGAAGGGAATCGGGTAGCGGCGGCAGCGGCGCTGCGGGAGTTGCTCGACATCGCCGCCGGATTGGACGCGGCCCCGCTGGCCGCGGCCGCCACGGCGGTGGCCGAGCGGGCTCGCCTGCCGCTCGACGGGTCGGCCGAGCGGACGCCGAAAGCCAAAGGCGGCAACATGTCCGGGCGCTACGGCCTGACTGCGCGCGAGCTGGACGTGCTGCACCTGGTCGCCAAGGGACTGAGCAATCGCGCACTGGCGGCGGAACTGTTCATCAGCGCCAATACCGCCGGCGTGCACGTCTCGCGGATTCTCACCAAGCTGGGCGTCGCCAGCCGGACCGAGGCCGCCGCCTTCGCGCACGAGCACGGCCTGCTGACGGCCGATGCGGACGACTGAGGCTCAGGGCAGCCGGGGCGGCATGCCGAACAGGTCGAAGATCTCGTCGAGCTGATAGACGATCAGATTGGTGATCAGACCGTCACGCACCGTGAAGACCTGCAGGGTGTGCCGCTCGTATCCGTCGCCGTCGCGGGAATACGCCGCCAGGCCGGGCTGGCCATTGGCCCACACCGGCTCCAGCCGCCAATCCGAGCCCTTCCACTCGAACACCCGCGCCATGAACCCGACATAGGCCGCGCGCCCCAGGTACCAATTGAGCATGGGCGGCATCTCCATGATCACGTCATGGGACAGCAGCTTCTCCAGGGCCGCCAGATCCGCGTTGCGGAAGGCGGTGACGTAGGTGTCCACCACGGCCCGCTGCTCGGCCCGCTCGGTCACCTCGTCCTCACGAATGCCGTTCTGGCCGAGGGTCTTCCGTGCCCGCTGCAAGGCGCTGTTCACGGCCGCCGGGGTCATGTCGAGGGCCCGCGCCACCTCCGCGGCGGGCCAGTCGAGCACCTCGCGCAGCACCAGCACCGCCCGCTGCCGCGCGGGCAACTGCTGCATGGCGGCGACCAGGGCGAGTCGCAGACTGCCCTGCGCCACGGCGGCATCGGACGGATCGCCGAGCAGAACATCCGGAATCGGTTGCAGCCATGGGATTTCCCCGCCGTGCACGAGTTCCGCGCGCGGATCGTCGCCGGGCGGGTGCCCGAGCCCGGACGGCATGGGCCGCCGCCCGCGCTGTTCGAGCGCGGTCAGGCAGGCATTGGTGGCGATCCGGTACAGCCACGTCCGCATCCCGGCCCGGGTCTCGTCGTAGCTGTCGCGGGAGCGCCAGGCCCGCAGATAGGTCTCCTGCACCAGATCCTCGGCGTCCTGCACCGACCCGAGCATGCGATAGCAGTGGGCCAGCAATTCGCGCCGATACCGGTCGGTGCGCGCCGCGAAGTCGGCGTCCGCCATGCTCTCACTCCTCGAAACCCGGCCCCCACCGGTCGAAACAGGGCCCTGCGGAACTTTCTACACCGCGAGCGATGAATCGGGCACACCCCGCCGGTAGGTACTCGTGAGCCGCCACACCGGGCGGCCGCCGACCGAGGAGTGACCATGAACGACACCGCCGTCCGCGAGACCACCGACCGCGACGCCGTCCTGACCGTCCTGAAGGACCTCTACGTCGCCTGGGCCGCCAATGACGCCGACGCCTTCGTCGCCGACTACGACCCCGACGCCACCTCGATCCTGCCCGGCGTGTTCCGCAGGGGCCGCGCGGCGGTGCGGGACGGCATGGCGGCCGGATTCGCGGGCCCGCTGCGCGGTTCCACCGTCCTCGACGAAACGCGGCAAGTGCGGTTCCCGGCCCCGGACACCGCCGTGGTCGTCAGCCGCGCCGCCATTCTCATGGCCGGTGAGACCGAGGCCCCGGCCGACCGCTGGGTGCTCGCGACCTGGACCCTGGTCCGCCGCGAGGACCGCTGGCTGATCACGGCGTACCACAACTGCGCCGCCTGACCGCCGGAAAGACCGATGGCACATCGGCGCGGGCGGTCCCGCGTCGATGTGCCATCGGAAGGTACTGCTACGGAACCACTTCCACGGTATCGCCGGGGTTCAGGTAGTTGAAGAACTCCCGCGCGCCGTCCGGGGTCATCCGGATACAGCCGTGCGACTTCTTGTCCACCGGTCCGATGTGGAAGGCGATGTCCCCGTTGAAGAAGACCGCGTACTCCATCGGGGCGTTGTGCATGGTGCTCCAGTGGAACGGCTTCTTGAAGGAGACGTGGAAGACGCCCGGCGGCGTCTCGTAGCCGGGCATACCGTGGGAGATGGGGGTGGGGCCGAAGATGACCTTGCCGTTGTCCATCAGCCACGCCTCATTGGTGCTGAGCTTGAGGCAGGCGCGCGCGCCGGCCGTCGCGCACGGCGCGTTGACATCGCCGGGGGCGATGCCGGGGATGATCGCCGGAATACCGGGCACGTCCGGTCCACCGGGCCACAATGGTTCGGCCTGCGCGGGCGCCGCCGCGAGTCCGGCGGCCGCCACACCGGCGAAGACCGCCGATCGCGCCGCCAAGCCGAGGGAACTTCTGCTGCTCATCGCGTTCGACCCTCTCCTAGCCTCGCCCACCGCCCTGTTCGAACTCGCCTGTCAGGGCGAAGGGACTCTCTCGTTGACACAAGCACGGGACCAAGGGGTACCGGTAGATCATTCTGACTGGTGCCGGGAGCGATTCGCGGGACAAAACGCATCAGGCGCGCCGACACGCCCGTTCGAAATGCGCGGCACGCCGATCATGCCCCGCTCCCGGGTGTGCCGAGGGGTCATTTGACCGGGGGCAGCGTGCGTTCCTGCGGGTCGACACCGGTCGGCCGGTGCGCGCCATTGTTGGGAATGTTCGGGCGCGGCGCGTTGGCGGATCCGCGAATCTGCTGGTCGTCGGGCGGATTGTCGCAGTAGTTCCAGCGTCCGAAGGTGCGGTCGGTGGCGATGGTGGCCGCCAGCGCCGGCACCGGGTACTGGCACCACGGCCGGCTCCAGATGTCGATGATGGTGTAGAACTCGCCGTCGTGCGCGGGCACGCCCATGGCGGAGGTGCCGATGACCAGGGCCGGGAACAGCGCCCGGACCGCGGGCAGCCGCAGCAGCGCGGCCTGCACGATGGCCTGCATGGTGGTGGCCAGGCTCTGGATCGGATCCAGGTTCCGGTCCAGGGTGGCGTCCAGGACGGCGATCTGCTCGGGCGCGCGATCGAGCAGCCCGCGCAGTTCGCCGTCGGCGGCGCGGGCCTGGTCGACCAGCATCGACGAATTGCGGGTCAGCGTGCTCAGATCCGGCTGCGCGTGCGCGGTGGTTCCCGCGATGACCTGCAGATTCCGCAGCAGGCTGACGGTTTGCGGCAGGCGGTTGTCCAAGCCCGTGGTGGCCACGCTCAATCCCTCGATGAGCCCGCGCAACTGGTCGGGCCCGCCGCTGAGCGCGATATCCGTCTGATCGAGGATCACGCCCAGTTTGTCCGGATCGATCGACGAGATGAGCTCGCTGCTGTCGGTCAGCGTCTGCCACACCGGCGTCGGGGTGCTGATCTTGCTCGGATCGAACGTCACCACCTGCCCGTCGCGCAGGTACGGCGGCGCGTCGGTGTTCGGCCGGAAGTCGATGTACTGCTCGCCCGCGGCGGACAGCGCCGCCACCGCGATCTGGGTGTCGGCCGGAATCTGATACTTCCGCTCGATGTCGGCCTTCGCCGCGATCCCGGCCCCGCCGTCGATGATCTCGACCGATCGGACCGAGCCGACCCGGAATCCGCGCCAGGTCACGTCGTTACCGGCCTGCAAACCACCGGAGCGCTGTAGCTGCACGGTGACCGTGTAGGTGCTGCCCGGTCTTTCCACCCGCGCCACATTGATCAACAGATATCCGGCTCCGACCGCGAGTAGCAGGATCAGAGACAGATTCGAGTAGAGCAGTTTATGTCCGCGCAGCACGCTCAAGAGGCCCGCCTCCACCGCTGAATAGCAGCCAATAGGGTTCGATGCACAGCAACTACCAGGCGAAACTGCGCGCTATCTAACCACAGTCGGGCCGCTGGACCCGGCGGGGGCGGGTGGGCCGGGCGGGGCGAGCTACCTCCTCACCCCTTCCGCAGGGCGCCCAGGTGGGCCTCGATGGCCCGCACGGCCTGGCCGACCCCGTCCTCGGCGGCGATCCGGGCGGCCAGTCGAGTCGCGTTGTCGCGCAGCGCGGAATCGGTGGTGGCGCGGCGGAGGGCGTCGGTGAGCCGGTCCTCGGACATCCTCGAGTACGGGATGGTCGCCGGGCTCACGCCCAGATCGACGAGGCGCCGCGCCCAGAACGGCTGATCGGCGTAGACGGGCGCGCCGATGGCCGGGACGCCGGCGCGCAGGCCCGCGGCGGTGGTGCCCGCGCCGCAGTGGTGGACCACCGCCGCCATGCGCGGGAACAGCCAATCGTGCGGGGCCTCACCGATGGTCAGCACATCGTCGCCGCTGACGTCGAGGTTGAGCCAGCCGCTCTGCACGACGCCGCGCACGCCCGCCCGGCGCAGGGCCGCGGCGATGATCCGGCCCGTGCGGGCGGTGCCCTCGGCGCTGTCGGCCATGCTGCCGAAGCCGATGAACACCGGCGGCGGACCGGCGGCCAGGAAGTCGGTCAGTTCGGCGGGCGGTTCCCAGCCGTCGGGGCGCGGCGGCCACCAGTAGCCGGTGACCTCCAGCCCGGGCCGCCAATCGGCCGGGCGCGCAACGACACTGGGGGAGAAGCCGTTGAGCATCGGCCAGCCCGCCGCGGTGCGGGCCCGGCGCAGGTCGTACACCGAGATCGGCGGCAGTCCGAGTTCATGGCGGAAGAAGGCGACGGTGCTCGCGTAGAAACGGTCGTTGAACCAGGCTCCGAAGTCGGCGGCCAGCCGGTTGCCGCGCGCGCCGAAATCGTATGCCCCGTAGGCGGAGGGCGCGTACTCGGCTGTGGCGGACAGCGGCTGGAACCGTAGCCCGATCGAGGGGATACCCTTGGCCTCGGCGAGTGCCAGGCCCGCGTACTCCGTCGGCGGCGGCAGCAGCAGGACATCGGCGGGCTCGTCGAGCAACGCCCGGATCATGCCCAGTCCGAGACTGCGAACTCCCTTGGGGGAGGAGAACTTCCATCCCGCCGAGAGCCGGTTGACATCGGGATCGGTCATGTCGATGTCGATATCGTGGGTCATCTCGCGGAATTCGAGTCCGCATCCGGTGATCTGCTGCGCGAACAGGGTGTGCGCGGCCACCACCACCTCGTGTCCCGCGTCGCGCAGCCCCACGCCCAGCCCGGTCAGCGGCGCGATATCGCCGCGGCTGCCGATGCCGACCAGAATGATCCTGCTCATCGGACCTCCACACTCTCGATAATGGTCAGCCAGCGGGTGACGATGGCCCGCATCCGTTCCGCGCCGATGCCGCCGTCGGGGGAGTGCACCGAATAGTGCACCTGCTCAACGCCTTCGGGCTTGCTGGTGCCCAGGAACAGGCTCATGTCGAACATCTTGAGCCGGGCCTGCTCGCGCGAATGCGCGTCGGGGATCCACACGCCCACGTCGCCGAGGAAGTTGAAATAGAACTTCGGCGAGTTGAAAGTCAGGAAATGCGACCAGCTTTCGGGGTGGTGCCAGCGCAGTAGGGTGAAATCCTCGGGATGCGCGGGATATCCGTCGAGGGCGTCGCGCAGCCGCTCGCCCAGGGTGCCGGTCGCGGGGCGCAGCAGCCACGGGTAGTCGTCGGAGATCCAGGCCACCGTGCGCGACAGGTCGGTGCCGGGCCGCAACCGGCTGTAGCGGCCGTGCTTCTGCACGGTGATGGGCCGGGCCGTACCGGTCGCGTCCTCGATGGCCAAACCCAGTGTGACGAGCAGGATCCGGGTGTAGCTGGCCCCGAGCGCGGCGGGCAGTTCGACCAGCAGTCGCTGTGCCAGCGTGCCGTCGATGACGCCGTCGAAGTGCGCCGATTTCGGGGTGGCGGGCCGGTCCAGCGTGGTCGGTTCGATATCCGAGGCGGCCAGCCAGTAGTCGCGTTCGCCGACCCGGGTCTTCGCGTACTCGTCCAGGAATTCCGCCCACTGCGACCCGGTGATCGGTTCCGGCGGCAGCGCGATCTCCTCGCCCGCTTCCCATTGCCGGGCGTAGGTGGCGATGTCCTCCCACAGCACCCACATGGAGATGCCGTCGATGGCGATGTGGTGGGCGGTGAACAGCAGGATGTTCACGTCGAAGGAGCGGGTCAGCAGGACCGCGGTGACGATCTTCCCGGCGGTCGGGTCCAGCCGCAGATTGGCCGCCGCGGACTGCTCCTGGATCAGGCCGGTGAGCGCCTCGGCGTCGAGGTCCTCGATGTCGATGGCCCGCACGTCGACGCGGGCGGGGTCGATGACACCGCCGGATTCCGGCTCGATCTCGCAGGACGCGTTCTCGCCGTAGCTGTATCGGCTGCGCAGCGATTCGTGGGTGTCGATCAGGGTGTTGATCAGCTTCCGCGCGTCCTCGAGGCCCAGGCCGACCGGGACCGGGCAGGGGATGGTGACACCGAAGACGGCGGGATTCTCGTCCCAGGTCAGGAACTTCTTGGCGGCGGCCGTCAGCCGCCCGGGGCGCAGATCTGTCATGAATTTCCTCTTGCCGATTTGTCGGGTCATCGAACGGTGGTGAGGGACAGCACGTCCTCGCCCAGCAGGCGCAGACTGTCCCAGCCCGCCTCGATCGGCAGGCCGCCGATCAGCGGGTTCATCAGGATCTCGGTGCGCCCGGCCGCGATCTGGTCGCGCAGCTGCGCCGGGGTGAGGATCTCCAGATAGCCGTGGGCGCGCAGGGACTCGACCGAATCGGGCACGGCGTCGTGCGGGCGGTGGACACCCTCGCGCCCCCACGACGCGTACTCGCGGATCTCGGTGAGAATGTGCGGGGCGAAGTCGTCCCAGGCCCGATCCGGATCCTCGTGCAGCAGGGTGTGGCGGCTGCCGGGTGCCGGCTTGTGGATGTAACCGGTTGTGCCGCAGCGGATCAGCTCCCGCTCGTACAGCTCTTCGACCTCCGGCGCGGGCAGCGGCAGCGCCAGCCCGAGCCCGAATCGCGCGGCCCGCCGCGCGGTCGCCGGGCTCATTCCGGCGACCAGCAGCTGCGGATGCGGCTTGCTGAACGGCTTGGGCGTGACCTCGAAGGGCTGCCCACCGCGCCGCACCGGCCCGTCGCGCCAGGCCGCGAGCATGATCTCCAGCGCCTCGTCCATGATCTTGCCGCGACGCGTGAAATCCTTTCCGAGCGCCGCGTATTCGGCCGGCCGGTATCCGATCGCGGCGAGGACGGTGAGCCGCCCGCCCGCCAGATTGTCGAGCACCGCCAGATCCTCGGCCAGCCGCACCGGGTTGTACAGCGGCACGATCAACGCCCCGATACTGATCCGGATCCGCTCGGTGCGCGCCGCCACCGCCGCGGCCATCAGCAGCGGCGCCGGCAGCCACCCGGTGCCCGACCCGTGATGCTCCTCGACATTCACCACCGCGAACCCGGCCCGCTCGGCGTACTCCGCCATCTCGAGCGCGGCCCGATACCGCGCGTGATTCCCGGCCCGGGGGTCGTCGACATTGGTCATATTGAGCTTGAGCGCCGCCACCACGTTCATGCCAGCCAATATCGAATGGGCAAGTGCCGCAGGACAACCTGCGGGGATGCCCCAGTCAGGTGGTTCGGCCGGTGGGGGCACCACCGGGAGGGATCCGCGCCGACCCGGTGCCACCGATGGGGGTACCGGGTCGGGCGGCAACCACTCTCGCGGTGTCCGGTTATTCGTCGAGCAGCCCGAGCCGGGCCGCGCGCACCCCGATCTGGAAGCGGCTGCGTACCTCGAAGCGGGTCATGAGATCGGCGATGTGGCGACGGTAGGTGCGCAGTGACATGTCGAGGCGGCGAGCGGCGGTTTCGTCGATGAGGCCCAGGTCGAGGGTGTTGAGTACCGCGCGGGCGGTGGCGCTCAGCTCGATGGGGTCGGGGTGGACGCGGCCGGGCAGGCCGTGGCCGGATTGCCAGCTGAGCAGGGCGAATTGGTGCAGCGCGCGCAGCAGGGCCGGTTCGCGGACCAGATAGGCGTAGGGGTGGTCGGCTCCGGCGCCGCTCCACAGCACCGCGACCGTGCGGTCGAGGATCAGGACATTGTGGAAGTCGTTGGCGGTGACGCGGATCTGCGCGCCGAGCGAGGATTGCCGCAGCAGGGGTTGGTGGTCGCGGATCTCGAGGTAGTCGGGGGAGTAGAGCAGGCGGACCTCCTTGCCCGCGGCCAGCAGGTCGTCGACGACGACCTGGCCCAGGCGCAGGTGATCGGTGGAGTGGGTGGGGTTGGAGACCGCCACCACCGCCTCGCGCCGGGCGTAGCGGAGCAGGTGGTGGACGTCCTGGTCCCAGTGCCCGTCCTGACTGAACCGGACGATCCCGGTGGCCAGGCTGCCGGTCGCTCCGGTCGGCTGTCGCTGCATCACTTCCCCGATCCTGGCGGGTGACCGGCGGTTTCCGGGGGTTCTGGCAGCTTCCTGCCAGCCGGGCGGATCCGGTCGGGCCGATTCCTACCGTTCCATTTATGCACATCAGTTTGAGCGAAGAACAGCACCGCCTGCGCAAGCGGCTGCGCGAGTATTTCGCCGACCTCGTCACCCCCGACGTGCGGGCGGCGTTGCGGTCGGGCCCGGGCGGCGAGCACGGCGAGGGAACCGTCTACAAGGAGGTGGTGCGCCGGCTGGGCGCGGACGGCTGGCTGGTGCTGGGGTGGCCGGAAGAACATGGCGGACAAGGCCGTTCGATGCTGGATCAGCTGATCTTCCTGGACGAGGCCGCCGCCGCGGGTGTGCCGCTGCCGTACCTGACCGTGAACACCGTCGGGCCGACCATCATGCGCTACGGCACCGAGGAGCAGAAGGCTCACTTCCTGCCGCGGATCGCGCGGGGCGAACTGCATTTCTCCATCGGCTATTCGGAGCCGGACGCGGGCACCGATCTGGCCTCGCTGCGCACCCGCGCCGTCCGCGACGGCGACGAGTGGGTGGTCAACGGCGAGAAGATGTGGACCAGCCTCATCGAATACGCCGACTACATCTGGCTGGCCGCGCGCACCGATCCGGCGGCGGGCAAGCACGCGGGGCTGTCGATCTTCATCGTTCCGGCCACCGCGCAAGGGTTTTCGTGGACGAAGGTGCACACCATGGCCGGTGTCGGCACCAGCGCCACCTATTACTCCGACGTGCGGGTGCCCGCGGCGAATCTGGTGCACGGGGAGAACCGGGGCTGGGCGCTGATCACCAATCAGCTCAATCACGAACGGGTGGCGCTGGCTTCGGCCGCGCCGCTGGCGGAGTCGTTGCGGCAGGTCATCGCGTGGGCGCGCGCCACCACGCTGCCGGACGGGACCCGGGTGATGGACGCCGAATGGGTGCGCCTGCACCTGGCCCGCGTCCACGCCGATACCGAGTACCTGAAGCTGCGGAACTGGCGGACCGCGTGGGCCGCCGATCGCGGTGAGCTCGGCCCGGCGGACGCCTCCGCCACCAAGGTGTTCGGCACCGAATTCGCCATCGAGGGCTACCGGCTGCTCATGGAGGTGCTCGGGGCCGCGGCCGTGTTGCGCGCGGACTCGCCGGGCGCGCTGCTGCTCGGACGGCTCGAACGGTTCCACCGCACCGCGCTCATCCTGACCTTCGGCGGCGGGATCAACGAGGTGCAGCGCGACATCATCGCCAAGAACGCCCTCGGGCTGCCTGTTACCCGCTGAGCCCAAGATCGGAGTAGGACAATGGATTTCGAATACACCGAGGCGCAGCGGGAGCTGTCGGGACTGGCCCGCGAGCTGCTCACCGACTGGTCAGGTCGACAGCCCCGCCCGGATGACACCGGGTTCGACGCGGAGCTGTGGCGTGCGCTGGCCGGCGCGGGAGTCCTGGAGGCGGCGCTGCCCGAGACGGTGGGCGGCGGCGGGTACGGGCTGCTCGAACAGTGCGGCGTGCTGATCGAGATCGGCCGGACCGTCGCGCCCGCACCGTATGCCACGAGCATCGCCGTGGTCGCGGCGGCGCTGGCCGAATTCGGCGACAGCGCGCAGGTGGACCGCTGGCTGCGGCCGCTGTCGCGGGGTGAGAGCACGCTCGCGCCGGCCCTCGCGCGCGAGGGCGCGTCCTTCGCGGCCGAGCGTGCCGAGCAGGGCTGGCGGGTCCGGGGCGCACAGTCGGTGGTCGCGGCGGGAGCCTTCGCCGACGGCTATCTGATCGAGGCTCGGACCGGCGTGAACTCGATTCTGCTCCTGGTGGATCGGGAGACCGAGGGCGTCACGGTCACCGGGCAGCAGGCGGTGAACGGCACCGACGCGGCCGCGGTGGAACTGGACGGCGTCCTGGTCCCGCGAGCCGACGCGATCCCCGCACCCGAAGCGCCCGCGTGGGCCCGCCGCCGCGCCGCCCTGGCCGTCTGCGCCCACCAGTTGGGTGTCCTCGAACGCGCCCTGGAGATGACGGCCGAATACGCCCGCACCAGAAAGCAATTCGACCAGCCGATCGGCGCGTTCCAGGCCGTGCGCCAGCGCCTGGCCGACGCCTATATCGATGTCGAGGCCGTCCGCCTGACCCTGTGGCAGGCGGCCTGGCGGGAATCGCACGGCCTGGCAGCGGAATCCGAGATCGATGTGGCGAAGTTCTGGGCCTCCGAGGCCGGTCACCGCGTCGCGCACACCGCCGTCCACGTGCACGCCAGCACCGGCATCTACCTCGACTACCCGATGCAGCGCTACTTCACCGCGGCCAAGCGAGCGGAGTTCGAATCGGGGACGGCGACAGCGCGTCTGCGCGGTCTCGGTCTGGCCCTGGACGCCCCGGTGTGACCGCGGGCCGTGCGGTGGAGCCGTCGCCGCGGTGGGCGACGGCCGTCCGACCCGCATGAACCGAATGCGCACCCCTCGTGACGCACGCGGCCATGACCTCATCGCGCGCGGGAACCCCGGAGGTTGCAGCTCCGGGGCGCCCGCGTGGTTGCAGGTTCCCACGGGCCGATAAAAAGCGAATAAACGTTCTCTATAGCTGGTCCGGCCCCGGTGAGAACAGGGTCGCGGGGGTCGGGGCGGGCAGCCCGGCGCGGCGGAAGATCTCGGCGGCGTCGGTGTGCTCGCGGGCGGCGGCGTCGGCATCGCCGGTGCGGGCGGTGGCCCGCAGGAACAGGGCGCGGGCCCGGTCCAGGGGGTCGGCGGCCTTGCTCAGCAGCCGCAGAGCCTGGGTCGCCTCGGATTCCGCGGCGGCATCATGCCCGGCACGCAGGTGGATCTGGGCCAGCCGGGTGCGGGCCCAGCCTTCCCACAGGCGCACGCCATTGCGGTGGGTCATGCGCACCGCGTCCGCCGCCAGCTCGAGCGCGAGCTCGTGGTCGCCGAGCATGGACCGGGTGGCCGCCAATTCGTGGGTGGCCCAGCCCAGCGCGACCGCGTTGGACGACTCCTGGGCCAGCGCGATGGCCCGCTCCGCCACCGCCACCGCCTCGGCGTACTGCCCGGATTCGCACAGGGTGCGGGTGGCCAGCGCCAGAATCCAGGCTTCCAGCGAGCGGTCGTCGAGGGCCCGGGTCCAGGCGATGGCATTGGCGTAGTGGCGGTGCGAGTCCTTGGTGTTGCCGATGCGCCGATCCGCCACCCCGAGCAGGATCTCGGCCAGCACCTGCAACCGCCGTTCGGCGTCGTCGGCGGGCTGCGAGATGGGTTGCAGGAATTCGAGACTGGCCTCGACCTCGCCGAGCCCGATCTGCATCATCGCGCCCAGCGCCACCCGCAGCCGCCGGGCGCTGGCATGGTCGCGATCCCGGATCGCGGTGTCCAGCAGGGCTTTCAGACCGTCGGCGAGTTCGCGGGCGCGGCTGCCGGTGTCCATCAGCTCGGCCATCACCCACGCCAGATCCGCGGCCAGCGCCACCGCCCGGCCGCCGAGGCGGGCGGCCTGCCGATGCAGGGCGATGATCACCGGGCGCTCGATATCGTTCCAGGACTGCCCTTCCGCGCCGCCGGCGAAGGTGTGGCCGGGGACGGTGGTGGGCACCAGTAGCAGGGTGGTGTTGCTGTAATCCAGTGCGCCGAGCAGGTTCTTGGTGCTGGCCAGGTAGTAGTCCAGCAGGCGGGCCACGATCTCGGCCTCGCTCTCCCCGGCGTCGTGGCCCGCGGCGGTTCCCGCCAGGCCCGCGGCGAACAGGCGCAGTAGGTCATGGAAGCGGTAGCGGCCGGGCGCGGGCGTCTCCAGCAGGCTCAGATCCACCAGCGACTCGCACACCAGCTCGGCCTGGGGCACCGGGAGGCCCAGCAGGGCGGCGGCCCCGTCGACCGGGAAGTCGGGCACGTCGGCGCGCGCGAGGGTGCGGAAAGCCCTGGCCTGCTCGGTGTTCAACTGGCCGTAGCCGAGCCGGAACGCGGCCTCCAGGGTGAGATCGCCGGTCTGCAGCACCTCCAGCCGCTGATTCTCGTCGGCCAGCCGCGCGACCAGCGAGGCGATGGTCCACTGCGGCCGCACCGCCAGCCGGGCGCCGACGATGCGTACCGCCAGCGGCAGGCCCGCGCACTGCTCGATCACCGCGAACGCCGCATCCTGTTCGGCGGCGACGCGGACGGGCCCGAGGATGCGGGTCAGCAGGGTCAGGGCCTCGGCGGGTTCGAGGACGTCGAGGCGGGTGCGGCGGACCGCGGGCAGTTCGGTGAGCGCCGAGCGGCTGGTGATCAGGACCGCGGTACCGGGGGTGCCGGGCAGCAGCGGCGACACCTGCGCGGCGTCGCGGGCATTGTCGAGGACCATGAGAATCCGCTTGTCGCTCAACAGGGTTCGCAGGTGCGCGGCCCGATCGTCGACGCCCGCCGGGATATCGCCCTCGGCGACCCCGAGTCCGCGCAGGAACCCGCCCAGGGCGTCGCCGGTAGGCAGCGGGTCGGGGTCCACGCCGCGCAGGTTCACATACAGCTGCCCGTCGGGGAACCGGTCGCGCACCTGGTGGGCGATGTGCAGGGCCAGGGTGGTCTTGCCGACCCCGCCCATGCCGCCGACCGCGGAGATGGCCACCGCCGGTCCGCCGCCGGTGAGCTGGGCCGCGATCTGTTCCGCCACCTGGGAGCGGCCGGTGAAATCGGCGATGTCGGGCGGCAATTGGGCCGGGGCGAGCCGGGTGGGGGCCGGGCGCGCCACGCTCGGCAGGTCGGCGCGCAGGATGCGGGCGTGCACCTCGCTCAGTTCCGGGCCGGGTTCCACGCCGACGCCGTCGACCAGGGCGCGCCGGGCGCGGCCGTACTCGTCGAGCGCCTCCGCCTGCCGGCCGCAGTGGTAGAGCGCGGTCATCAGCAGCGCGCGGAAGCGTTCCCGCAGCGGATGCTCCTCGATGAGCGGGCCCAATTCCGCGACCGCCTCGGCGCTGCGGCCGGTTTCGATGTCGAGGGCGAGGCGGTCCTCGAGGATGGACAGCCGCCACTGCTCGAGCCGGGCGCGCTGGCGTTCGGCGTAGGGGCCGGGCAGTCCGCCCAGGGCCGCGCCCTGCCAGCGAGCCAGCGCCGACTCGAGGGTGCCGCGGAGCGGGCCGCCGAACTGGCAGTCGACGAGCTTGAGATCGATGACATCGAGGCCACCCACGACCAGGCCGCGACCGAGCCGGAAGCCGA
>NZ_JBSGCY010000068.1:0-34764 GCF_053602115.1 Nocardia sp. NPDC004582
CTGTTCGCTGGTGGTTTCCGGTGCCGCGGATTCGCGGATCTGTTCGGCGGCGGTGCGCACCTCTTCGGGGTCGATGCCCTCTGCGCGCATCCGTGTGACCCCGAGTCGCCGGGCAGCGGCGGCGCGGAGTGCGCCGGCAGCGTCCCGAGCGCGTCGGCGGGTAACCGGTCCAGCGCCAGCCGGATGCCGGGGACGGGCGGGGTGGGCAGGATCCACACCGGATCGTGCTGGAAGACGGTCACCCGCCGGGCCCGCGCGGCGACCGGGGGCACGACCTTGGCCAGTGCCGCCCCGCCGCCGATCACCGCGACGTGCAGGCGGTCCAGCTCGTATTGATCCCGCCAGTGCGCGCAATGGATCGTGGGTCCGCGGTAGGCGTCTGGGGCCCGCCCGGCCGCGCCGCCCCGGATCGGGGAGCTCATCTCGCCACCGGCTCGTAGGTCAGTGCCTTCGACCAGGACGGGGTGTGGCGGCGCACCAGCCGGTCGGGCAGGCGGTCGATCGCCTTGTTCAACGCGTCGTTGATGCCCTGGATCGGCTGCAGTCGGTTGATAGTGGCCATCCCGTGCAGGCGGACCACATGGTAGAGCGGCAGGCGTTTGATATCGGGTCCGCGTTCGCCGGCTTTCTCGTAGCGCCGCACGGCATTCCACAGCTTCTCCTCGTCCAGCCCCATCGCCATGATGTTGGTGGACATGCGCGACAGCAGCGGCGTGTACAGCAGGGCCCCCATCAGCAGGGTGGGGCGCAGCGCGAAACCGGCCGTCTCGATGGCGATGCGCCGCATCGGGCCGGCGCCGAGCTGTTCGAGTACCTGGAAGCCGACCGCCAGGTGCCGGGACTCGTCGCTGTTGATGTGCCGGAACACCTCGTGGCACAGCGGGTCTCGCACCTCGTCGAGCAGGAACTTCACCAGTGCGCCGTCGAGCGCGCACTCGAGTGAGGGGATCACGGTGCCGAGCACCGGCAGGGACAGGCCGTCCCCGTAACGGTCCAGCCATTCGATGACCAGCTGAATGTTCTTGTTGGGCACCGGCATCGTGTCGCCGTCGAGCATGCCCCAGCGGCGCATCAGGGCCAGTTCGGCATTGGCGTGCTTCTGTTCCTCGGCGTGGAAGTGCCGGTAGATCTCCTTGAGCGGCCCGTCGGGCGCGTGCAGCGTGAGAGCGGCGAAGCCGCGCGCGCCCACGTGTTCGATCCACACCAGGTCGGCCATGAAGGTGGCCAGCGCCGGGCGTTGCTCATCGGTGATGAGCTCGGCTCCCGGTGCGTCCCAGTCGATGTCGGCCAGCGCCCACTGCCGGTCCCGGACCACGGTGAGCATGTCGGAATACGCGAACGCCATTGTTCTGCTCCTCGCTGTGCTGCTCTCTTCCTCGCACGAGAGTTGTGTCTGCTACCGCACCAGCCGCTCCAGTAATCCGGCGGCGCGGGTGTAGGTTTCGGGCAGCAGTCGCTTGGACTGCCAGATCGCCTTCGCCTCGATTTGCGGGACCACGTAGAGCTGACCGTGGTCGACGGCGTCGAGGGTGGCGCGGGCGATGGCCGCGGGCGGGCGTCCGGTCCAGCGCAGCAGGCGGTCGCCCCACAGCTGCATGGTCTCGTCGCCGATCGAAACGCCTTCCAGGATATTGGTTCTCACCCCGGTCGGGCAGAGCACGGTGACGGTGACGCCGGTGCCGGACAGCTCCGCGGCGAGGGTCTCCGACAGCGCCAGCACACCGGCCTTGGACACGTTGTAGGCGGCCATGCGCGGCGCGGCTCCGAAGGCGGCGGCGGAGGCGACGTTCACGATGGATCCGTGCCCGGCGGCGCGCAACCGGGGCGCGAAGACGTGGCAGCCGTGGATGACTCCCCACAGGTTCACCTCCAGCACCTGATGCCATTCGGCGGGCGGGGTCTCGCCGATGACGGTGCCGCCGCGGCCGATGCCGGCATTGTTGACCACCAGGTCCGGGCTGTTGCCGAACCACTCCTCGGCGGTGTTCGCGAGGGTGGTGACCTGGGCCAGGCTGCTCACGTCGCAGCCGGTGTCGAAGGCCTTGCCGCCGATGTCGCCGACCAACTCGGCGGTCTCGCGGGCGCGGTCGGGGTCGAGGTCGGAGCAGACCACGCGGCCGCCCCGCTTCCCGATCTCGAGTGCGAAGGCGCGGCCGATGCCGCTGCCCGCGCCGGTCACCACCGCGTCCGCCTGCCGTGTGCGGTGGGATCCGCCGAAAGGATTGAGTCGCATGGGAACTCCCGGGGGCCGTGCCAGCCGGGCAGTCAAGTGGTGGCGGATGCCACCACTGGCCGCACCTGCCACCAATTAGGCTCCGGATGCGCTATTTTGTCAACTATGGACGTGCCCGCGACGGCGACGACCGGCCTGCCCGCCACCCCCGCCCGGCGCGGCGGCACCTGGGGCGGCCGCACCCAGGAGCAGCGCCGGGCCGAACGGCGCGAGCGGCTGATCGCGGCGGCCCTGGACATCTGGCTGGAGAACGGCTGGGCCGCGGTCACCATGCGCGGCGTGTGCACCCGCGCGGGCCTCAACGACCGCTACTTCTACGAGCACTTCGCCGACCGCGACGACCTGCTGGGCGCGGTCTGGGACGAGGTCGGATTCCAAGTGCTGAGCGAACTCTCGGCCGTGGTCGCCGAGAATCTCGCGCACCCGGCGCTGGGCATCCTGCACCTGGCCATCGCCCGCGCCGTGGAACTGCAGTCCGAGGGCCCGGCCCGCATCCTGTTCGGCGATCACTCGGGCAGCCGCGTGCTCGAGCAGCGCCGCACCGCCCTGCTCACCGAGGCCACCGACCTGCTCATCGCCACCGCCCGCCCGTACCTGCGCCCGGGCGTCGACGAATCCGACCTGCGCATGGGCGTGCTGATGAGCATCGGCGGCTTCATCGAACTGCTGACCGCCTGGCGGGCCGGGATCATCGAGGCCGACGCCGCCCGCATCGTCGACCACGTCAGTCACGCGGCCGATCTGCTCGGCGCCGAATACCTGGCCCTGCCCTGACCGCTACTTGACCGCCCACACCATCGATTCCGGCCCGGCGAGGTGCTCGGTCCGCGGGTCGTGGAACCCGGCGTCGGCCAGCCAGCCGCGCAGGTCGGCGGCCGTGTAGTCGAAGCCGCCCGGCGTCTCGATGAGCATGTTGAGGCTCATCAGCAGCCCGGACAGGTTGGTGCGGCGCTCGTCGTCGATGAGGGATTCGTAGACCAGGATCGCGCCGCCGTCGGGCAGGGCGCGATACGCCTTCTCCAGCAGCATGAGCTTGGTGTCGAGGTCCCAGTCGTGCAGGATGTGGCCGAAGACCAGGACATCGGCCGCGGGCAGCTCGCCGGTGCGGAAGTCGCCCCCGTGGAAGGCGCTCCGATCCGCCACCGGCGTGATGTATTCGGTGAAGACGGGTTCGACCGCGGGCAGGTCGAAGCCGATGCCGTGCAGGTGCGGATTGGTCTCCAGGACGGTGCGCAGCAGCGCGCCCTGCGCGGTGCCGATATCGGCGACGGTCTTCCAGCGCTGCCACGGGAACATCTCGGCGATCACGTGCGCGCTGGGCAGCGTCAGCCCGGTCATGGCGCGCTGGAAGTCGTAGAGCCGCTCGGGATCTCGGTACAGCTCGGCGAAGAAGTCACCGCCCTCGCGGGCCTCGTTCTGGGGTAGTCCGGTGCGCAGGCCCGCGGTGAGGCGCCCCCAGCAGGGGTACAGCCGCGCGGCCGCCATCTCCAGGAAGCCGCCGATGTACTCGCTGCCGGTGCTGTCCAGGTAGGTGGCGGTGTCGGCGGTGTTGGCGTACCGGTCGTCGGTGCGCCGCAGCATCTCCATGGCGACGAGCGCGTCGAAGAAGTCGCGGGCGGACCGCGGGTGCAGGCCGAGTTCGCTGCGCAGCTGCTCGGCGGTCAGCTGGCGATGCCCGAGCACCGTGAACACCCCGAGTTCGACGGCGCTGAGCAAGGTCCGGGACTCCCAGAAACCCATTCCGATCCGCAGGATCCGCTCCATGGCGCATCACGATAGCCAGCGCGAAGCGCCGGCACGGCCGGACCCGGCAAATTCGGAGCACGCCCCCCGGTTCAGAGCATGTCGAGGCCGTAGATCCGTTCGGCATTGCGGCGGAAGACCTGCTCGATGGCCTTGTCGTCGGCCCCGTGCCCGGCCAGCGCGGTGGCCACCGCGGTCGCGGCGTTCGGAATGCTCGTAATCGGTTTGTCCACCGGGAAATTCGAGCCCCAGATCAGCCGATCGGCGCCGAAGACGTCGAGCGCGTGCTCCAGCATCGGCGAAATCCGTTCCAGCAGTACGGGAACCGGTGTCGGCTCGCCCCGCGGCGGCACCGGATGGCCGAGGATCGGCATCATCAGCCCGCTCACCTTCGACACCACATTGGGGTGCGCGGCCAGCGCGGTGAGATCGTCGCGCCAGCGCAGGAACAGCTCGCGCCGCTGGCCCGGATTCCTGCCGGTCTCGCGCCCGACCGGACCGAAAATGCCTGCGGGGGTGCCGAGATGGTTGAGCACGATGGTGGTGTCCGGGTACCGCTCGGCGAGCGCCGTCACCTCGGGCAACTGGCCGGAGTACACCCACGCCTCGAAGTTCAGCCCGCGGTCGGCCAGCGCGCCGAAGCCGTTGAGGAAGGCGGAGGAGGTGAGCTTGCCGGGCGTCCGGCAGGTCGCCCGCACATCCGGGTCCGGGTGGTATTCGACCCGGGTGCGCACACCTTTGAACCGCGGGGAGGCGGCCTGATGCGCGTCCAGCAGTTCGGCGAATTCGGGTGCGACGGGATCGGCCGCGCCCATGATCGCGCCCAGGGCGGGGGTGTCCACGCCCCACGGCAGGCTCGCCACCCACCGGGTCTCGTCGACCGGCCCGAGCGGGCCGTTGCCGACCCATTCCACCTCGATGTGCACGATGGCCTCGACCGGCACCTCGCCCGCGTCGGACTCGTAGTCGCGCGGCAGATACGGGCGCGTGAACGGCGTGGGATCCCCGACGAACTCGCGATCGCGTCGCGGCGCGAGCCGTTTGGCCCAGTCGATCGGAATCGGTACGTACCGGAACAGCTTCGCCAGGCCGCTGAACTCGCGTGGCGTGGTGATCGGATCCCACTGGTGAATGTGCGCGTCAACCACGGTCATGCCCGCGAACTCCATGGGGTGCCTTCCATCCGGGTCAGCTTGTCCGGATTGTTCCACAGACATGCCCGTGCCGCGCTCGCCTGAGCGAACGCGGCACGAGATTTGCCCGGGGAGGTGGTGGCGGTCGCCTACGGCAGTACCTGCGGGATGGCGTTGGGGTCGAGGACGCCGATCAGGGCGCCGATGCCGGCGCCGATGACGGTGCCCAGCGCCGATCCGGTGACCAGGCCGGGGACCGAGCCGACCACCGAGCCCAAGGCGGCGCCGCCGGCGCTGCCGGTGAGCGCGCCGGCCGCCGCGCCGTTCAACGCCGGGTCGGGGAACTGGGCATTGGGGTTGGTGGCCACGGGCTCGAGCGGGACGCCGGTGGATTCGGCCGAGGCGGTGCCCGCGAACAGGGTGGCGGCGGCGACCAGGGGGAGCGCCGCGGCGACCAGCCCGGCGGTGGTTCTCTTGATGGAATGAGGTCTCATGGGGTTTCCTGTCTTCCGATCGGACGAACAATTCCTGTATAGCTGAAGAATTGCTGCCAGTCGGAAATTGCCGCACCCTGAAATGTGTGGATCCCAGCGGTTTTCGGACATATTAATAGCGTCTTGCTATTTCAGTGATGGAAGTAGCAAGACGCTATTGACAATTCGGGTCAAACATTCCGGCGGTACTGACCGCCCACGGTGAAGAACGTGTCGGTGACCTGCTGAAGCGTGCAGACCCGAGCGGCGTCCATCAGTACCTCGAAAGCGTTCTCATCGCCGGCCGCGGCCGCCGCGAGCCGGGCCAGCGCGGCCGGGGCCTCGTCGCGATGCCGCTCGGTGAATTCGCTGACTCGTTGCAGCTGGGACTGCTTTTCGGCCTCGGTACCCCGGGCCAATTCCAGTACCCGATGTTCTTCCTCGTGTGGATTACGGAAGGTGTTGACGCCGATGAGCGGCAGACTGCCGTCGTGCTTGCGGCGCTCGTAGAGCATGGACTCGTCCTGGATCCGGCCGCGTTGATACCCGGTCTCCATCGCGCCCAGCACCCCGCCACGCTCGCTGATCCGCTCGAACTCCCGCAGCACCGCCTCCTCCACCAGATCGGTGAGCTCGTCGATGACGAAGCTGCCCTGCAGCGGGTTCTCGTTCATCGCCAGCCCCCATTCCCGGTTGATGATGAGCTGGATGGCCAGCGCCCGGCGCACCGACTCCGCGGTGGGCGTGGTGACCGCCTCGTCGTAGGCGTTGGTGTGCAGGCTGTTGCAGTTGTCGTAGATCGCGATCAGCGCCTGCAGGGTGGTGCGAATGTCGTTGAAGCTCATCTCCTGCGCGTGCAGCGACCGCCCGGAGGTCTGCACGTGGTACTTGAGCTTCTGCGACCGCTCGCCCGCCCCGTACTTGTCGCGCATGGCGATCGCCCAGATGCGCCGCGCCACCCGGCCGATCACCGAGTATTCGGCGTCCATGCCGTTGGAGAAGAAGAACGACAGGTTGGGCGCGAAATCGTCGATGTCCATGCCGCGCGCCAGATACGCCTCCACATAGGTGAAGCCGTTGGCGAGGGTGAAGGCCAGCTGGCTGATCGGGTTCGCCCCGGCCTCGGCGATGTGATAGCCGGAGATGGACACCGAGTAGAAGTTGCGAACGCCGTTGCGCACGAACCACTCCTGGATGTCGGCCATCATGCGCAGGCTGAACTCGGTGGAGAAGATGCAGGTGTTCTGGCCCTGATCCTCCTTGAGGATGTCGGCCTGCACGGTGCCGCGCACGGTGGCGAGGGTGCGGGTGCGCAGGTCCGCGGCCTCCGCGTCGGTGGGTTCGCGGCCCTGTTCGGCGGTGAACTCCTCGCGCGCCTGATCGATGGCGGCATTGAGGTAGTAGGCCAGGATGGTCGGTGCGGGACCGTTGATGGTCATGGACACCGAGGTGCTGGGCGCGTCCAGGTCGAATCCGGCGTACAGCGCCTTCATATCGTCGAGCGTGGCGATGGAGACCCCGGACGTGCCGACCTTGCCGTAGATGTCGGGTCGCTCCGCCGGATCGTGCCCGTACAGGGTCACCGAGTCGAATGCCGTCGAAAGCCGTTTGGCCTCCGCGTGTTCGGACAGCACCCGGAACCGCCGATTGGTGCGGAAGGCGTCGCCCTCGCCCGCGAACATGCGCGCCGGATCCTCGTTGTCCCGTTTGAACGGGAACACCCCGGCCGTGAACGGGAACCGTCCCGGCAGATTCTCCGACCGCAGGAACCGCAGCAGCTCACCGTGATCGGTGAACCGTGGCAGCGCCACCCGGGGAATCGAGCTGCCGGACAGGGTCTCCCGGCGCAGCGTGGTCCGCAGCTCCCGATCCCGGATCCGCACCACTTGCTCCTCGCCGCGATAGGACTCCGCGACCGCCGGCCAGGCCGCCAGCAGCGCGGCGTTCTCGGGCGCGAGCCGCTCCCGCGCCCGGGCGAGCAGACCGCGTACGGATTCGTCATCCGGCAGTTCGGCGAGCACCTGTTCGACGCGCTGCACCCGCTGCGCCGCCTCGAGCTGCCGGGCGGTCGCCGCGTGGTAATCCCGGACCGTCTCGGCGATCTCGGCCAGGTAGCGCACCCGCGCGGGCGGGATGATCTGCGCGAACCGGGTCGAGGCGCGGGTCTCGACGCGCGGCAGCACGCCTTCCTGCAGGGGCAGCCCGCGCCCGGCCAGCAGTCCGCTCAGGTGCTGGTAGAGCGCGGTGACCCCGTCGTCGTTGAACGTGGCCGCGCTGGTGCCGAAGACCGGCATGTCCGCGGGCTGGGCGTGGAAGTCCTCGCGATTGCGCACCAGCTGCCGCGACACGTCCCGCAGCGCGTCCTCGGCCCCGCGCCGCTCGAACTTGTTGATGGCCACCACATCCGCGAAGTCGAGCATGTCGATCTTCTCGAGCTGGGAGGCCGCGCCGAACTCCGGCGTCATCACATACAGCGACACGTCCACGTGCTCGGCGATGGCCGCGTCACCCTGCCCGATGCCGGGGGTCTCCAGGATCACCAGATCGAATCCCGCCGCCTTGCAGGCGATCACCATGGCGTCGATATTGTTCGGCAGCTCTCGCTCGCCCCGGGTGGCCAGGGAACGGAAGTAGACGCGTTCCCCGTCCAGGGCGTTCATCCGGATCCGGTCGCCGAGCAGCGCGCCGCCGCCGCGCCGCCGGGTGGGGTCGACCGCCAGGATCGCGACCCGCAGCTTGTCCTGCTGGTCGGTGCGCAGCCGTCGCACGAGTTCGTCTGTGAGAGAGGACTTTCCGGAGCCGCCGGTCCCGGTGATGCCGAGCACCGGCACCTGCCGGCCGGCCGCCGCGGTGGTCAGCGCCGCGAGATCGCTCTCCGGCAGCGTTCCCTGCTGTAAGCAGGTGAGAGTGCGTGCCAGTGCCACCCGATCCCCGCTCAGCACCGCGTCCACCGGTGCGGGCGACCGCGAAAGATCCACGTCGCAAGCCGAAATCAGCTGATTGATCATCCCCGGCAGGCCGAGTCGCTGCCCGTCCTCGGGGGAGAAGATGGTCACGCCCGCTCGCGCGAGCCGCTCGATCTCCTCGGGAATGATCACCCCGCCGCCCCCGCCGAAGATCTTCACGTGCCCGGCCCCGGCCTCTCGCAGAGCCTGCGCCAGGTACTCGAAGTACTCGATGTGCCCGCCCTGATACGAGCTCACCGCGACCCCTTGCGCGTCCTCGGTGACGGCCGCGTCCACGACTTCGCGCACGGCCCGGTTATGTCCTAGATGAATCACCTCGGCCCCCTGGGCCTGCAGGATTCTTCGCATGATGTTGATGGCCGCGTCATGGCCATCGAAGAGCGCAGCAGCGGTCACGAACCGCACTGGATTGACCGGGACATGCAGATCGGGCATGCCATCCTCCGCACGGAGAGCCTGTAGGTGCTGTGAATTATCCCACAACAAATACTTGGATGTCCAACTATAGGATCGCCACATACCGCGCAAACGGCGCGCAAGCTTCGAGACAGGCTGAGAATTTTGGAGACGGGCATGGTTCGCGAACTCACGCACTTCATCGACGGCAAGCACGTACAGGGAACTTCCGGCAAGTTCGGGGATGTCTTCAATCCGAGCACCGGCCAGGTCCAGGCGCGGGTGCCGCTGGCGAGCAGGAGTGAGGTCGAGGCGGTCATCGCGAACGCGGCCGCCGCGCAGCCCGCCTGGGCCGCCACCAACCCGCAGAAGCGGGCCCGCGTGCTCATGAAGTTCCTGACCCTGGTGCAGGACGAGATGGACTCGCTGGCCGCCCTGCTCTCCGCCGAGCACGGCAAGACCATCGCCGACGCCAAGGGCGACATCCAGCGCGGCCTCGAGGTCATCGAATTCGCCGTCGGCATCCCGCACCTGCTCAAGGGCGAGTACACCGAGAGCGCCGGCACCGGCATCGACGTCTACTCCATGCGCCAGCCGCTCGGCGTGGTCGCTGGCATCACCCCGTTCAACTTCCCGGCCATGATCCCGCTGTGGAAGGCCGGTCCGGCGCTGGCCTGCGGAAATGCCTTCGTGCTCAAGCCGTCCGAGCGCGACCCCTCGGTGCCGCTGCGCCTGGCCGAGCTGTTCCTCGAGGCCGGACTGCCCGCGGGCATCTTCAATGTGGTCAACGGCGACAAGGAAGCCGTGGACACGCTGCTGAACGACGAGCGCATCAAGGCCGTCGGCTTCGTCGGCTCCACCCCGATCGCGCAGTACATCTACGAGACCGCCACCGCCAACGGCAAGCGCGCCCAGTGCTTCGGCGGCGCCAAGAACCACGCCATCGTGATGCCCGACGCCGATCTCGACGATGTCGCCGACCAGCTCATCGGCGCGGGCTACGGCTCCGCGGGCGAGCGTTGCATGGCCATCTCGGTCGCGGTGCCGGTCGGCGAGGAGACCGCGGATCGCCTGCGCGCCAAGCTCGTCGAGCGCATCGGCAAGCTCAACGTCGGCCTCTCCGACGACCCGGGCGCCGACTTCGGCCCGCTCGTCGGCCGCGACGGCGTCGACCGGGTGAACAACTACGTGCAGATCGGCGTCGACGAGGGCGCGGAGCTGGTCATCGACGGCCGCGGCCTGGTGGTCGAGGGCGGCGAGGACGGATTCTTCGCCGGCGCTTCGCTGTTCGACCGCGTCACCCCGGAGATGCGGATCTACCAGGAAGAGATCTTCGGTCCCGTGCTGGCGCTGGTGCGCGCCAAGGACTACGAGGAGGCGCTGCGCCTGCCCAACGAGCACGAGTACGGCAACGGCGTCGCCATCTTCACCCGCGACGGCGACACCGCCCGCGACTTCGCCGCCCGCGTGCAGGTCGGCATGGTCGGCATCAATGTCCCGATCCCGGTGCCGATCGCGTACCACACCTTCGGCGGCTGGAAGCGCTCCGGCTTCGGCGACCTCAACCAGCACGGCCCGGACTCGATCCGCTTCTACACCAAGACCAAGACGGTGACCCAGCGCTGGCCGGCAGGCGGAAAGGAGGCCGCATCCTCGGGCGGCTCCGCCGCCAACGCTTTCGTCATCCCGACCATGGACTGACGCCGATGTTCCTATTGGACGAGGACGAGAAGGCGATCGTCGAGACCGCCCGCTCCTTCGCCGACGAACTGCTCGCGCCCAACGCCCTGGAATGGGATGAGCGCAAGCACTTCCCGGTGGACGTGCTGCGCAAAGCGGGCGGGCTCGGCCTGGGCGGCATCTACGTGCGCGAGGACGTGGGCGGCTCGCAGCTGCGGCGGCTGGACGCCGTGCGCATCTTCGAGCAGCTGGCCAGCGGCTGTCCGGCGATCGCGGCCTACATCTCCATCCACAATATGGCGACGTGGATGATCGACACCTACGGCGATGAGACGCAACGCAATCGGTGGCTGCCGGGACTGACGTCCATGGACCTGCTGGCGTCCTACGCGCTGACCGAACCGGGCGTCGGCTCCGACGCGGCGGCCCTGAGTACCAAGGCCGTCCGCGACGGCGACGACTACATCCTCAACGGCGCCAAGCAATTCATCTCCGGAGCCGGCTCCAATGACGTCTACGTCATGATGGTGCGCACCGGAACCGAAGGCGCGCGCGGGATTTCGGCGCTCATCGTCCCGGCCGACACCCCCGGACTGTCGGTGGGGCCGAACGAGAAGAAGATGGGCTGGAACGCCCAGCCCACCCGGCAGGTCATCCTCGAGGACGCCCGGGTGCCGGCCGCCAACCTGCTCGGTTCCGAGGGCGACGGCTTTCGCATCGCCATGAACGGGCTCAACGGCGGGCGGCTCAATATCGCCGCCTGCTCGATGGGCGGCGCGCAGGCCGCGCTCGACCGCACCGTCGCGTACCTGGCCCAGCGCAAGGCCTTCGGCTCGCGACTGCTGGACAACACCGCCCTGCAGTTCGAGCTGGCCGATATGCGGACCTCCCTGGAGGCCGCCCGCACCCTGCTGTGGCGGGCCGCGGCCGCACTGGACGCCGACGCCCCCGACAAGGTGGAGCTGTGCGCCATGGCCAAGCGGTTCGCCACCGACGCCGGGTTCGAGGTGGCCAACAAGGCCCTGCAACTCCACGGTGGCTACGGTTACCTGGCCGAATACGGCATCGAGAAGATCGTCCGCGACCTGCGGGTGCATCAGATCCTCGAGGGCACGAACGAAATCATGCGGGTGGTCGTCGCCCGCTCGGTGGTAGGAGCAGCATGAGCGAGCGCAGCGAGCGGCAATTGGGCACAGCCGAGCCCTCGGTCGTGCCGGAGCGAAGCGGAGGCATGAGCGAGCAGGCGAAGGAACCCGAGGTTCTGATCGAGAAGCGCGACGGACTGGGCCTGATCACGCTGAACCGGCCCCGGGCCATCAACGCGCTCAACCACCCCATGGCGCTCACCATCCTGGACGCGCTGCGGGCCTGGGCCGACGACGACGAGGTGCGCGCGGTGGTGCTCACCGGCGCGGGCGAACGCGGACTGTGCGCGGGCGGCGATATCGTGGCCATCCACAACGACGCCAAGCACGCTGTCGCGCAGGGTGATTCACCCGAGACCGCGGCCGACTCGCCCAGTGGCAGGTTCTGGCGCGACGAGTACATTCTCAACGCCCTGATCAAGCGCTACCCCAAGCCGTACGTCGCGATCATGGACGGCATCGTCATGGGCGGCGGCGTCGGCCTGTCCGGGCACGCCTCGCACCGCATCGTGACCGAGCGGTCCATGATCGGCATGCCCGAGACCGGCATCGGGTTCATCCCCGACGTCGGCGGCACCTGGCTGCTGGCCCACACCCCCGGCGAGATCGGCACCCACGTCGCGCTCACCACCGCGCGCATGTCCGCCGGCGACGCCATCGCCGCCGGATTCGCCGACTACTTCGTGCCGTCCGAGCATCTGCCGGCGCTGCTGGAGGCGCTGCGCGACAACGAGATCGACGTGGCCATCGCGAAATTCGCGCAGCCCGCCCCGGTCTCGGAGTTCGTGGCCCAGCAGGACTGGATCGACTCCTGCTACAGCGCCGACACCGTCGAGGAGATCGTGCACCGGCTGCGGATCGACGGTCGCGCCGAGGCGGCCAAGGCCGCCGAGGACGTGCTCGCGAAATCGCCCGTGGCGCTCAAGGTCACGCTGCGTTCGCTGCGCGGCGCCCGCGCCGCCGCCGACCTCGAGGCGGCGCTGAACCAGGAATACCGGGTTTCCGCCGCCTCGCTGAACACCCACGACCTGGTGGAAGGCATTCGCGCCCAGGTCATCGACAAGGACCGCAACCCGCAGTGGTCGCCCGCCACCCTGGCGGACGTCACCGACGCCGACGTCGACGCCTACTTCGGCGCGCTCGGCGATCGCGAATTGGGTTTGGCCACTTCTGCTGAAAGCCAACCGGCACCGAAGGACGAGCAATGAGCAACAGCACCACGGTCGGGTTCCTCGGACTCGGCCACATGGGCGGGCCGATGGCCGCCAACCTGGTCAAGGCCGGATACGACGTCCTCGCCTTCGACCCCGTGCCCGCCGCACAGGACCAGGCCCGCCAGGACGGCGCGACCGTGGTCGCCACCGCCGCCGAAGCCGTGTCGGCCGCCGACCTCGTGATCACCATGCTGCCCAACGGCCGCATCGTGCTCGACCTCTACGCCGACATCCTCCCGGCCGCCAAGCCGGGCACCCTGTTCGTGGACTGCTCCACCATCGACGTCGGCGACGCCAAGCAGGCCGCGGAACGCGCGGTGGCCGCGGGACATCGGGCCCTCGACGCCCCCGTCTCCGGCGGTGTGGCGGGCGCGGCGGCGGGCACCCTCACCTTCATGGTGGGCGGCGCGGACGCCGACTTCGCCGCCGCCCTGCCGCTGCTCGAGGTGATGGGCGGCAAGGTCGTGCACTGCGGCGGCGCGGGCGTCGGCCAGGCCGCCAAGATCTGCAACAACATGCTGCTGGGCATCTCCATGATCGGGCTCTCGGAAGCCATCGTGCTGGGCGAGAAGCTGGGCCTGACCCACGACAAGTTCTTCGACGTGGTGTCCACCGCCTCGGGGCAGTCGTGGGCGCTGACCTCGTATTGCCCGGTGCCGGGACCGGTTCCGGCGAGCCCCGCCAACAATGACTACCAGCCGGGCTTCGCTACCGCGCTCATGTCCAAGGACCTGGGGCTCGCGGCCAACGCGCTGCGGTCCAACGGGGTGGACGGACAAATCGGTCAGCTGGCGGCAGAGATCTACACCCGCTTCAACCAGGAAGAAGCCGGCAAGGACTTCTCGGCTATCGTCACCGATATCCGCAAGCGATCTGAGGGAGAGACGGCGTGACCGACTTCGAGACCATTCTGCTGGAGCGCAAGGGCCGCGTCGCGCTCATCACGCTCAACCGGCCGAAGGCCCTGAACGCGCTGAACTCGCAGGTCCTGTCCGACATCTCGGCGGCGCTCGACGAGCTCGAGAACGACAACGAGATCGGCGCGGTCGTGCTGACCGGGTCCGAGAAGGCCTTCGCGGCCGGCGCGGACATCAAGGAGATGCAGACCAAGTCCTACATGGACATGTTCGTGACCGACCACTTCGGTGGCTGGGACCGCGTCGCCGCCTTCCGCAAGCCGCTGATCGCCGCGGTCGCCGGCTACGCCCTCGGCGGCGGCTGCGAACTCGCCATGATGTGCGACCTGCTGCTCGCCGCCGACACCGCCAAGTTCGGGCAGCCCGAGATCAAACTCGGCGTCATCCCCGGCATGGGCGGCTCGCAGCGCCTCACCCGCGCCGTCGGCAAGGCCAAGGCCATGGACCTCATCCTCACCGGCCGCAATATGGGCGCCGAGGAGGCCGAACGCGCGGGCCTGGTCTCGCGCATCGTCCCGGCCGCCGAATTGGTCGCCACCGCCATGGAGGTCGCCGAAACCATCGCCGCCATGTCGCTGCCGTCGGTGATGATCGCCAAGGAAGCCGTGGACCGCTCCTTCGAGACCACCCTCGGCGAGGGCCTGCGCTTCGAGCGCCGTGTCTTCCACTCGCTGTTCGCGACCGATGACCAGAAGGAAGGCATGACCGCCTTCGTCGAGAAGCGTCCCGCCAACTTCACCAACAAGTAAGCGCCGCACCAACTCTCGGAGCTCTCGTGCCCCGCTGCCATTCGGCAGCGGGGCACGCTGTCGAGGGGGAGTGGGGATTGCCTACCGTGCCTCGTGCCGGAGGAGGTCCTGGCCGGCAGGCGGGGGGAGTGGGGATTTCCTGGCGCGCCTCGTGCTGTATGCCATCGGCCGGCAGGCGGGGATTGCCCAGCGGGCGGGGATCAGGCGCAGGCCGGGGTGAACGGGCGGGGGGAATTCCGGTGGCGTCAGCCGTGTTTGGGTGGGCCGACCACCTCGACGGTCGGGGGCTTGCCGTCGGTGTGGCCGGCGCTGTCGCGGTTCATGGCCAGGCCGCCGACGATGGTGCCGCCGAGGGTGGCGGTAACCGCCACCGCGGCAACGAGTTTGCGGCGGGAGACGGGGGAGACGGGGATCTCGAGGGGGGTGGCGCCCGGTGTCAGGTGCACGCTGCGGATGCTGCGGGCCGATGGGCGTTCGGCGGCCAGGAGGACCGCGCCGCGGGTGGAGACGAAATCGGGCTCCGGGTCATAGATCATCGGGTAGCCCAGCTGGAGTCTCAGCTCGTCGCGGATGCTCTTGTTGCGGGTGCAGCCGCCGAGCAGGGCCAGACCCGCGGGCCGGATGCCGGTCTCGTCGATCATGTGGCGCACGAACGACGCCGAATGATGGATGCCCGCCTCGACCAGTTCGGCGAAATCGCTGCGGGTGACCACGGTGCGCTGCCCGGAGATCGGGTCGCACACGGCCAGTACGCGTTCGGAGGCCAGGGCTTCCTTCTGGCGGCGGATGTCGGCCAGGTCCAGGGTGACGCCGCCGCGGGTGAGCAGCCAGCGCAGCAGGGCGTCGTGGCCGTCCCCACCCAGGACGGTGCTGCGCTTGGTGGCGAGGACGGCGTCGTTCCGGCAGTCGATCTGGGTGAGGGTCAGCCCGGACGCGCCGAGGTCGTACAGCAGGATCGAGCCCTCGGTGGGCAGCTTGCGGGTGAACCGCAGATATCTGAGCTGCGCCACCGGCTCGTCGATGACGGTCAGGCGATTGCGGCCCGCGGCGGTGCGGATGGCTTCGGCATGCTTGGTACTGCGGCAGGTGACCGCGATACCGGTGATGAACTCGTCCCGCTCGGCCGCCGACTTGCGCATCAGCCGGATGGCCTCGAAGACCGCCTCCGCCATGCTCCCGCCGCCGGCCCGGCGTAGCACCTTGCACCGGTCGATGGGAGGCAGGTGAGGCTGGTCGGAATGGGTGAGCATGGCACGTGCGCCAGCAGCGCCCGCCGACACCCCGAGGACCAGCACCATGGCAACAATGGTGAACCTTTTGGGGGCCGAAGCCAAGACTATGACGCAGGAAATTGGCTGCTGGGTCGCTGCGCGGTTACTGGCCGGCCCAGCGGGTAGGTGAGCTACCGGGGTCGAAGTCGCCTGCGGTCTGCCGGAACTCGGCCAGCAATTGCAGCAGCAGCTGCAATCGTTCCGGCGCCAAACCGGTCTCGGCGAAAACTCGCCGGTTCAGTTCGGTGGTGGCCTTGGCCACCAATTCTCGTCCGGCGCCGGTGATTTCGATCAGCGTTGCCCGCCGGTCACTGGGATGTGGCACCCGCTTCACCAAGTGGGCCGCCTCCAGCCGGTCCACCGTATTGGTGACCGAGGTGGGATGCACCTGGAGCCGGGCGCTCGCCATCGCCATCGGCAGCGCACCGGTTTTGCTGAAACTCAGCAACATCAGTAGCTCGTACCGAGAAAAGGTCAAACCGGACGGCTTCAGCGCTTCGTCCACCCGCGCCATCACGATCTGCTGGGCTCGCACCAGTGAGGTGACCGCCGCCATGCCGTCCGCGACCTCGCCCCAGCCGTGCTCGGTCCACTGGCGATGCGCCTCCTCGATCGGATCGAGCGGCAGCGGACGGGGACGCGACATGCCCTGATCATCGCATGTCGCGAATCACTCGGGTCGCCCCATAGCGATCACGGTGATTCAAACCCTCGGCCCCGGACCCGAACCGGCGCACCATGGACCTCGCCGATGCGGGTGTGACCGAGTGGCCAGGTGGCGGTCTGCAAAGCCGTGTACGCGGGTTCGACTCCCGCCGCTCGCTCCATCGGAGAACGCCTTCCGTGCTCGCACGGGAGGCGTTCTCGCTATGTGCCGTCGGTCGAGCAGACCTTCCACCCGCCGTCCTCCTTGCGCAGGTGCTCATTGGTCGACCGCTTGCTCTCGGCCGCGCCCGGCATGGTGAGGGTGCCCAGGGTGACTGCGGTGGCGCGCTCGCCGGTGATGGTGATCCCTTGGACCGCATCGACTTTCATCGACACTTTGCCCTGGTCCATGGCCTTCTTCTGGGCCTCGGGCAGCGCGTCGTACTGCGCTCGATCGCCCGCGCAGGTCTTGCCGACGGCCTGGGAGGCGCCGCCGGTGGAGAGGGTGTCGTAGAAGTCGCGCAGCGTGGTCTCGATCCGCTGGGCATCGCTGGGTGCGGAGTCCTTGCCGTTCAACGTCACCGCGGTGGCGATGCCGCCGCCGACGAGAACCGCGGCCGCGATGCCGATGCCGATGGTGAGGGGGGTGCGCCTGTGCCGAGTCATCGAGGGGCAGATTACAGCGATTCCGTTGCATCGGCGGGGTGGTATTTCCGCCCGTGACATGGGACGGTACGTTGGTTAGGCAAACCTCAGCGTCGAGTGGAAGGACGGTCATGACGGCGGCTCGATGGAAACTGGTGTCCGGCGCATTGGCGGCGATCGCGGTGCTCGGCGCGACCACCGCATGCTCCGGCTCGTCCGACGAAGGCAACGAGATCCTGGTCTACAACGCGCAGCACGAATCCCTCACCAAGGCGTGGGTCGACGCGTTCACCAAGGACACCGGCATCAAGGTGACCATCCGCAACGGCGGGGACACCGACCTGGGCAACCAGATCGTCGCCGAGGGCAAGAACTCCAAGGCCGACGTCTTCATCACCGAGAACTCCCCGGCCATGGCGCTGGTCGAGAACGCCGGCCTGTTCGCCGACGTCGACAAGGACACGCTCGGCCAGGTGCCCGAGCAGTTCCGCCCCTCCACCGGCAAGTGGACCGGAATCGCGGCGCGCTCCACCGTTTTCGTCTACAACACCGGCAAGCTCCCCGCCGACCAGCTGCCCAAGTCGCTGCTGGACCTGGCACAGCCGCAGTGGAAGGGCCGCTGGAGCGGCGCCGCCGCGGGCGCGGACTTCCAGGCCATCGTGGCCGCGCTGCTCGCCCAGAAGGGTGAGGAGGCGACCCTCTCCTGGCTGAAAGGCATGAAGGAGAACGCGGTCATCTCCCAGAACAACACCACCGTCATGAAGGGCGTCAACTCCGGGCAGTTCGACGGCGGCGTGATCTACCACTACTACTGGTTCAAGGATCAGGCCAAGACCAAGGAGAACAGCAAGAACACCCAGCTGTTCTACTTCAAGAACCAGGACCCGGGCGCCTTCGTCTCGATTTCCGGTGGCGGCGTGCTGAAGTCGAGCAAGCACCAGAACGACGCCCAGAAGTTCCTGAACTACATCACCTCCAAGCAGGGCCAGGAGGTGCTGCGCGACGGCGACTCCATGGAGTACCCGGTGGCCTCCGACGTCGCCGCCAACCCGGCGCTGCCGCCGCTGGCCTCGCTGGACGCGCCCAAGATCGATCCCTCGAAGCTGGACTCCAAGAAGGTCACCCAGCTGATGACCCAGGCGGGCCTGCTCTAAGTGACCGCTCGGACCGCTGTACCCACCCGGGCCGCCGGGTCGACCCGGGTCGCCAAGGCACTCGCCTGGCGGCCCGGGTCGCTCGTCACCCTCGCCGCCCTGCTCATGGTGGCGGCCACACTCGTGCCGCTGGGCTACATCGTGTCCACCCTCGTCTCCACCGGCCTGCACGAGACCGCCGAACTCGTCTTCCGGCCGCGCGTGGCCGAATTGCTGCGCAACACCGCCGAACTGGTGGTCCTCACCGTGCCGATCAGCGTCGCCCTCGGCGTCGGGCTGGCCTGGATCGTGGAACGCACCGACGTGCCGGGCGCGGCCTGGTGGGGACCGGCCTTCGCCGCGCCCCTGGCGGTTCCGGCCTTCGTCAACAGCTACGGCTGGGTCAGCGCCATCCCCGCACTGCACGGCCTGTGGGCGGGCGTGCTCGTCGCCACCGTCTCCTACTTCCCGCTGGTCTACCTGCCCGCCGCGGCCACCCTGCGCCGGCTCGACCCGGCCGTGGAGGAGTCGGCCCGAGCGCTGGGCTCGGGACCGTTCGCCGTCTTCGCGCGGGTGGTGCTGCCGCAGCTGCGGCTCGCGATTCTCGGTGGCGGACTGCTGATCTCGCTGCACCTGCTCGCCGAGTACGGCGCCTTCGCCATGATCCGGTTCGACACCTTCACCACCGCCATCTTCCAGCAGTACCAATCCAGCTTCGCCGGGGCCGCGGGCAGCACCCTGTCCGGCGTGCTGGTGGTGCTGTGCCTGGTGCTGCTCGCCGCCGAGGCCGGGGTGCGCGGGCGGGCCCGCTACGCGCGGATCGGCGGCGGCGCGCAGCGCGGCGTTCACCGGATCCGCCTGGGGCTGGGCCGGATTCCCATGCTCCTGGTGCTGTTCGGCGCGCTCGCCGCCACCCTGGGCGTGCCGCTGTGGACCATCGGGCGCTGGCTGCGGATCGGCGGCGCGGCGGTGTGGAACACCGTCGACATCGGCGAATCCCTCGGTCAGACCATCGGTCTGGCCGCCACCGCCGCGGTGATCACCACCCTGTGCGCCTTCCCGGTGGCCTGGGTCGCGGTCCGCTCCACCTCGCGGTTCGCGCGAATCATCGAGGGCGCCAACTACATCACCAGTTCGCTGCCGGGCATCGTGATCGCGCTGGCCCTGGTGACCGTGTCGATCCGCTGGCTGCCCGCCTTCTATCAGACCGCCGCCACCATCCTGGCCGCCTACACCCTGATGTTCCTGCCGCGCGCCCTGGTCAGCGTGCGCGCCGGGCTGGCGCAGGTGCCGATCGGGCTGGAGGAGGCGTCGCTGGCGCTCGGAAAGTCCCCGGCCGCCACCTTCTTCCGCGTCACCCTGCGCCTGACCGCGCCCGCCGCCGCGGCGGCCGCCGCCATGGTGTTCGTGGCCGTGGCCACCGAACTGACCGCCACCCTGCTGCTCGCCCCCAACGGCACCAGCACCCTCGCCATGCAGTTCTGGCAGCTGTCGGGCGAACTGGACTACGCCGCCGCCGCGCCCTACGCGCTGATCATGATCATCGCCTCGGTGCCGGTCACCTATCTGCTGTTCACCCAATCCAGGAAGGCGGCGGGCTTGTGAGTCGTCTTGTCGTAGACCAGGTTCGCAAGACCTTCGGGCCCGGAGCGCCGGTCCTCGACGGCATCGGCCTCGACGTCGCCGACGGCACCGCCACCGCCGTGGTCGGCTCCTCGGGCTGTGGCAAGACCACCCTGCTGCGGGTGATCGCCGGATTCGAGCACCCCGACGCGGGCACGGTCACCATCGGCGGGGAAACCATTACCCGCGAAGGCTTCTCGGTGCCCGCCCACCGCCGCCGCATCGGCTACGTGGCGCAGGACGGCGCGCTGTTCCCGCACCTGACCGTGGGCCAGAACATCGCCTACGGACTCGGCGGCGGTGTCGGCGCGCGCCGCAAACACCGGCAGCAGGTGGCCGAACTGCTCGACATGGTCTCCCTCGACCCGTCCTACGCGGATCGGCGGCCGCACCAGCTCTCCGGCGGCCAGCAGCAGCGCGTCGCCCTGGCCCGCGCCATGGCCCGCAAACCCGCCCTCATGCTGCTCGACGAACCCTTCAGCGCCCTCGACACCGGACTGCGCGCCGCCACCCGCCAGGCCGTCGCCGAAACCCTGCGCGCCGCGGGCATGACCAGCATCCTGGTCACCCACGATCAGGAGGAGGCGCTGTCCTTCGCCGATCAGGTGGCGGTCATGTGCTCGGGCCGCTTCACCCAGGTCGGCACCCCCGAACAGGTGTACGCCGAGCCCGCGGACCTGTTCACCGCCGGATTCCTCGGCGACACCGTGCTGCTCGACGCCAGCATCGGCCCGGCGACCGCCGAGACCCTGCTGGGCCGAATCCCCGTGCAGGCCAACGCCCCGACCGGCCAGGGCGCGATCATGCTGCGCCCCGAACAGCTGCTGGCTCACGCCACCGCCGCCGGCGACGCCGGGACCGCCACCGTGCGCGCGCTCGAATTCCGCGGCGCGGACGTCATGCTCACCCTCGATCTCGACGGCTCCCCGGAACCGATCCAGGTACGCCGGGTCAGCGTCGGCGCGCCCGCGGTCGGCGACCGCGTCGACCTCGAAGTCCTCGGCGCGGCGGTCGCTTTCACCTCCGAGCAGTGCGCCGCCGCCGGCCGCGCACCCCGCAATGGCGCCGCGCCCGGCGTGTTCACCATGCCGGACGCCGTCTCCGCGGTCTGATCACACCGAGCGCCCGGGCGGACGGAAGCCGTGCGCCCGGGTCGGCGGAATGTGACCGAATGGTCTGGGAAGCACCTATATTGGCGCGGAGGCCGAATCATCGGCTCGAGGCCGAAGGAGACCCGGTGCGCCGCACGCTGATCGTCATGTCCGCTCTCGCCGCCGCGTGCGTGCTCGCACCGCACGCCGCCGCCGAACCGGCCGCCGATCCGGCCCTGAAGGTGCAGGCGGTCTTCGGAACCGAACAGTTCCCCATGGCGGGCGTGGCCGCCGACATCGCGTCCTGCGGCGGCGGCGCGAGCCTGGCCACCATCACCACCGGCACCGACGGCACGGCCGTCTACCCGGGCGCGCCGGGCTGCTACCGGGTTCAGGTCGCCGCCCCGATCGGCTGCATGCTCGACGGCGACGCCGCGCTCGAGGTCACCTCGGTACCGGGCATCACCCCGGTCGCGACCTTCCGCTTCCGCTGCGCCTGACCCGGCCCACGCGGCCGAACCCCTGCCTCCCGCGCGCCCGGTGTGATCGCGTATTCCGTACGCGCTCGGTGTGATCGCGCTCCTGTGTGACCGACTCCACTTCTCAGAACTCCCACAGTCAGTGGCTGTTAGCCTCGATCACAGATAGCTGCTCGACATTGCCGTACGCGGAACGCGTCGCATCACCGAGGGAGTAGGTGACACATGGGCGCGAGGTTCGCGTCGGCACACCCGCCCGGCATGGCCGTGCCCCTGTCGATCCGGCGCTACGCGATCCCGATCGAGACGCTCGCGGCATTGCTCGGCGCGGCCGTGGCGGGACTGCTGTTGATGGCCCCGCTCGATCTCGGCGGCGCCACCAGCGGACCGGTCCTGCAATTGGATCTGCTCGTCCTCAATATGCCGCGCGCGGCGGCGGCCGGGGCCGCGCTGGCCGTGGTGTCGGCGGCCCTGGTGGTCGCGCTGGGCCGGCGCAGCGCGTGGATCGCCGCCTGCGGCAGCGCCGTCATGCTGCTGGTCGACCAGTTCTGGAACCGGGGCACGGCGACCATGGACAGCCTGACCACCGCCAATTACGTCGACTCCATCTTCGCGGGCATCCTGCTCGGCTCGCTCGCGGTGGCCGTCTTCGGCAGACCCCTCGCCACCGCGGCCTTCCTGGTCGGTGCGCTGGGCTCGATCCTGGTCGGGGACCAGACCTCGCTGCCGCCCGCGGACGGCCCGAGCAACCCGCTCAGCCAATTGGCCTCGGTCGGCACGCCGCCGGTGTGGCTGCTGCTGCTCACCGCCGCGCTGCTGGCCGCGGGAATCGTGCTGAGCCCGCCCGATCCGGTGACCGAGGACGAGAACACCGACCTGGCCATCGGCACCATCCTGTCCGCGCTGGTGCTGATCACCGCGACCGTGCTGTCCACGGAATGGTTCGTCCGGCACGCCGGAACCCCCGCGCAGATCGCCGTGGCCATCGCCGTCACCGTCGGTGCGGCCGTGCTGGCCGCGCTGCTGCTGCCGGGCCGCGAGGGCACGCTGGTGCTGCTGGCGGTCGCGGTCGCCAACGCGGGCAGCGCGATCATCGCGGTGCCGCGGCCGGACTGGACCGCGCCGTTCCCGGAGCTGGCCCTGCTGGCCGGGCTGGTCGCCGGCCGCGCCCGGCGCTCACCGTGGCTCGCGCTGGCGGTGACCGGGGCGCTGGCCGTCTTCGCGGCGGGCACCGCGGACCTGGCCCACCAGTACTCGGTGATCCCGGTGCTCGGCGTCGTCGGCACCGGATTCGCGATCGGCTACTGCTTCGGCGCGGCGGTGCCGAAAGGCGCGGGCAGCGCGGTGGTGGCCCTCGCGGTACTGATCGTGCCGTGCCTGGTGGTGGCGCTGCGCGGCAGCGACTTCGGCCGGGTCGCGTATTCGCCGCACTGGTACCGGGATCCGAGCGGCGTGGCCTCGGCGGCGCCCGGGTGGACGGCGCTGATCGTCACGCTCGGCTGCGCGGCCGGGCTGTCCGTGCTGTGGCGGATCCGGCCACCGCGCACCGCACCCGCGGTCGCGATGCTCGCCGCGCCCCAGCCCGATGAACCCCGGAAGGTGCTGCCCCGGGGCTAGTCTGGCCGCATGGCCGACACGTCACCGGTGGACCCGACCATCGAGCTCCTGGCCCGGGCGATCGCCCAGACCGGCGAGGTCATCGCCGCCGTCACCCCGGACCAGGCCGAACAACCCACCCCGTGCGCGGACTGGACCGTACAGGAGCTGGTGACCCACCTGATCGGTCAGATCCTGCGCGACTTCCGCATCGCCGCCCGCGGCGACATGCCCGAGTGGGGAGCTCCGCCCGAGGACATCGGCGCGGACTGGGCCGCCGAATTCGATACCCGCGCACGCTCCCTGCTCGACGAGTGGCGGGCCGCCGACCTGGACCGGCCGGTGCCGAGCCTGGGCGGGGAGGCCCCGCTGCGCGGCCGCGCCGATCAGCAGATCGCCGAATTCGCCACGCACACCTGGGATCTCGCCCGCGCCACCGGGCAGCACCGGGCCTTGGACCCGGAAGTCGCCGAATGCGGACTGGCTTGGTCGCGCCGGGTGCTGAAGCCCGAATTCCGGGGCCCGGGAAAGGCTTTCGGCCCCGAGCTGCCGGTCGCCGCCGACGCGCCCGCCGCCGACCGGCTGGCCGCCTGGTTCGGTCGTGACCCGGCCTGGACGCCGCCGGCCTGAGCTCAGCGCCCGAACCGCTGGTCCACCCACGTCCGCGCGTCATCGAACGACGCGTCGAGCACGCCGCGGTGATCCACCCCCGGATAGGCGCGGTACTGCACCGGCTGCCCGCTCGCGCGCTGCTGCACCACCATGGCCTCGGTACCCGGCGCGGGCACCGTGGTGTCGGCGCGGCCCTGCAACACCAGCAGCGGCTGGGTGAAGGACAGGGCGGTGGGGTCGTTCTCGTTCAGCACCCGGATCAGCGCGGCGGCGTCACCGGCACGCGGGAACACGTCGTCGGCGGACAGCCCGCCCCACGAATCCGGTTGCCGCAGTTGCCCGATGCACCGGCTGTCGGCCTGATCCAGCATGGATTGCGCACGCGGCGTGAGCAATCGGGCGGTGTCCACGTCGGCCACCGTCTGCGCGCCGCGAATGATCAAGGGCAGGAACGACACCGCGCCGCCGGTAAACGGGGCCAGCGCCCCCGCCACGCCCGCGCCGGCGGCCAGCTGCGAGGCCTGCAGTCCGAGGCCCTGGTGCGAGGCCGGGGCCAGCGCCACCGCGCCCAGCAGCTGCAGATCCGGCGCCCACTGCTGAGCCTGCGCGTCGGTGAAGACCGCCGCCTGCCCGCCCTGGGAATGCCCGACCGCCACCCAGCGCACGCCGATATCCGGATCGATCTGCCGCGCTGCCCGGGCCATGTCGGTGACGGCGCGCTGTTCGGCCGTTCCGATCAGATAGCCGTGCGGCCCGGGCGTGCCCAGCCCCTGATAGTCGGTCTGCGCCACCGCGTATCCGGCCGCCACCCAGCGTTCCTGCACCCGGCGCACCATCGAGGTGTAGTCGTGGGCGGGGAACTCGGGGGAGGTGTCCTGCGAGGGCGCGCACGCATCGGCGACGCCGGTGGTGCCGTGCGCCCAGGAGATCAACGGCCAGCCCCCGGGCGGCGGCGTGCTGTCGGGCACCGCGAGCGTGCCGGTGACCGCGACCGGATCGCCCCGCATATCGATCGAGCGGTACATCAGCAGATAGTTGCGCGCCCCGGCGAGCGCGGGATCGCCTGTGAGCGGCCGGATCTGGATCACCGAACCGTGCACCCCGGGAATCCGGTCGGGCGCCGGCTCATAGAACGACGCGAGCGTCGTCTCCTCCGGCCGGACGGGAGTGGCGGTCGCCGGTGCGGCCAGGATCGACCCGGCGATGGTGACGGCGAGGAAGGTCACGAAGCGGCGGATTCCGGGGCGCGAGGCGCGCCGCGACCGCTGTCCTGGACGGGCGCTCTCGTTCTCCGGCACCTCTCAGAAGATACCGGCTTGCACGTGTTTCACTCGGCAAGGCAGGGCCGACCGGTCTGCCCGAAACGCGCTCGCGGTGTCCGGCTGCCTCCTGCACAACCGGACACCGCGATGCACAGCTCTACCTTCCCGCCCAGGGCCGTGAATCGGAATACCGATCGGTCACGATGGCACGATAAGTCAGACATCCGGTTCCGCCGTCACCGTGCGCGAACGGCGCCACCGTAGTGCGCGAACGATGCCACCGTAGTGCGCGAACGACGAAGGCCCCGACCGTCATTCACGGTCGGGGCCTTCATGGTGCCCTCGGCAGGAATCGAACCTGCGGCCTTCTGCTCCGGAGGCAGACGCTCTATCCCCTGAGCTACGAGGGCGGGGATGGTCCCGTCCGGTCTCCCGGTCGGGCGGGGAAAGCGTATCGCATCGACTGCGTTGCGCCAAAAACCGATGCGGACCGGGCGTTTCTGGCCACCCGGTCCGCCGGTTCTCAGTTCATCGGCAGCGGTGCGACCTTGCGTTCGGCGAGCATCTGCGTCATCAGATCGGCCTCACCCTGCTGGGTTTTGGCCATGCTCTCCGCCAGCGACCGCACCGCGTCGGTGTCGGCGCGCTGCTCGGCGTACTCGATCATCGGCATGCCGCCCTGGTGGTGGCGCAGCATGAGCTGCAGGAACAGCGCGTCCTGGGCCGGGCCGGTGGCCGCGCCGAGCGCCGCCATCTCCTGATCCGAGGCCATGCCGGGCATGGTCTGCACCGCGCCCGCGTGCGCGGAGGTGCCCGAATGCTGGTGCGCGGACATATCGGTCATCCAGCCCATGTAGCCGTCGGGGGAGATGAGCGGCTTGTCCCACAGCTGCAGCCAACCCTGCATGCGCCCGGCCTGATTGGCCTGCGTGGTCAGGATGTCGTAGGCCAGGCGCCGCACCGCCGGGTCGGCCGACCCGGACAACGCCAGACTCGACATCTGCACCGCCTGCGTATGGTGCACCGACATGTCCTGGGAGAAGCCGACATCCACCGCGCCGGGCGTCTCGGTCTGATGCCGCAGCGGATTGCCGACCAGGATCCCGGCCAGGAAACCGACGAGCAGCACCCCGACCACGCCGAGGATCGCCAGCAACTGCCGCTGATTGCGGCGCGGCTGCTGGGCGGGTTCGGCGGCGGGATCCGGCTCGGAGCTGCGATCGGGAACGTCGGCCATGAACGGCGGCACTACTGAGTCGGAGCCGGCTGCTCCGGCTGCGTCGGGCCGTCGGTCGGGGCCGGGATGGTCGGGATGCCGCCGGGCAGATTGGCGTCGGTCGGCAGCGCCGGGGTGCCCTCGGGCAGGCTCGGGACGCCGCCGGGGAAGCCGGGGATGCTGGGCATGCCCGGGGTGCCGCCGGTCTCGTTCTGCGCCTTGGTCGCACCGGTGCCGTCCATCGGGACCGCGTCGGGGCCGGGGGCGCTCGGGTCGAAGGCCGGCGGGTTGTCGGTCTTGAAGGTCGGGTTCGCGCAGTCCGCGCCGACCTCGGGGTAGGCGTACTGGTTCAGCCGCAGCGCGGTGATGAACTGGGTGACGCGCTTGTCATCGGCGCTGGTCAGCTTCAGCTGGTGGCCCCACGACTGCAGCGAGATCGGCGAATCCAGGCCCGGGTACGGCGACATCAGGCTGTACGGCTTGCCCTTGACCTTGGCCGCGAGCGTGTCGATGCCCGCCTTGTCGAGCTTGTCCGGGTTATAGGTGATCCAGATCGCGCCGTGCTCGAGCGAGTGCACCGCGTTCTCGGTGCGGATCGCCGTCGGGTACACCACGCCGGTGCACGCCGCCCACGAGCTGTCGTGCGGGCCGCCGAAGGGCGGGGCCTGGTCGTAGGCCACCCGCTGGGTCCCGGCGATGTGCAGACCCGCCGGGTACTCCTTCTTCACCACGCCGGAGATCTGATCCGAGGGATCCTTCTTCTGCGCGGACGGGGTGTACTTGTTCTGCTCCTGCTTGTCCTGGATCTTCGGGACGAGCACCCAGGCGATGCCGCCGATCAGGGCGAGGACGCAGACGACGGCCCCGATCATGAGCCACGGGATCTGGCGCTTTCCGCCCAGCCCGCCGCCACCGCCCTTGCGGGAGGCTCCGGCGGACTTGCCCGCGGCCTTGATGGCCTTGGCCGATTTGGCACTGGTCTTGCTCGGCATGCTTGTTGTGCTCTTTTCGACGTGTCGGACAATCAAACGACGCGGCCGCATCGTTTGCTGGGCACCTGCCCGGTGGTGCCCGCTCGCGGCGTTCACCTGCTCAGACCATAGGATAGTGACTCGTGACTCCAGCTGACCTTGCAGATCTCCTTCGTGCTACCGCGGCGAAGGTACTTGTCGAACGTGGATCCGACCCTGCGGTCCTGCCCGACGAGGTCAAGGTGGAGCGTCCCCGCAACCCCGAGCACGGTGACTATGCCACGAATGTGGCCATGCAGGTAGGGAAGAAGGCGGGAATGAACCCGCGCGATTTCGCCACCCTGCTCGCCGAGGCGCTGACCGCCGCCGAGGGCATCGACGCCGCCGAGGTCGCCGGACCTGGCTTTTTGAACATCCGTCTGGCCAAGGCCGCGCAGGGCGCGATCGTGCGGAAGATCCTCGAGGCCGGCGCGAACTTCGGCACCGCGGACGCCCTGGGCGGCACCAGGATCAACCTGGAGTTCGTCTCCGCCAACCCCACCGGCCCGATCCACCTGGGCGGCACCCGCTGGGCCTCGGTCGGCGACGCGCTCGGCCGGATCCTGGCCGCCCAAGGCGCCGACGTCACCCGCGAGTACTACTTCAACGACCACGGCGCGCAGATCGACCGCTTCGCCAACTCGCTGGTCGCCGCCGCGCTCGGACAGCCGACCCCGGAGGACGGCTACGCGGGCGACTACATCGACGACATCGCCGACACCGTGGTCAAGGCCAACCCGGGCGTGCTGGAACTCACCGAGACCGAGCGCCACGAGCTGTTCCGCCGCGAGGGCGTCGAGCTGATGTTCGCGCACATCAAGAAGACGCTGCACGAATTCGGCACCGACTTCGACGTGTACTTCAACGAGAGCTCGCTGTTCGCCTCCGGCGCGGTCGAGAAGGCCCTCGACGAGCTCAAGGCGTCGGGCAACCTGTACCAGAAGGACGGCGCCTGGTGGATCGCCTCCACCGAGTACGGCGACGACAAGGACCGCGTCGTCATCAAGAGCGACGGCAAGTCCGCCTACATCGGCGGTGACATCGCCTACTTCCAGAACAAGCGCTCGCGCGGCTTCGATCTGTGCATCTACATGCTGGGCGCCGACCACCACGGCTACATCGGCCGCCTGAAGGCCGCCGCCGCGGCGTTCGGCGACAACCCCGACACCGTCGAGGTGCTGATCGGCCAGATGGTGAACCTGGTGAAAGATGGTGCCGCCGTCCGCATGTCCAAGCGCGCGGGCACCGTCGTCACCCTCGACGACCTGGTCGAGCAGATCGGCGTCGACGCCGCCCGCTACTCGCTGGTGCGCTCCTCGGTGAACTCCAGCATCGACATCGACCTGGACCTGTGGACCCGCCAGGACAGCGAGAACCCGGTCTACTACGTGCAATACGCGCACGCCCGCACCAACCAGATCATCGGCAACGCCGCCGCGTTCGACTACGCCTCGGTCGCACCGGATTTCGCGCTGCTCACCGATGACCGCGAGGGCGAGCTGATCCGCACCCTCGGTGAGTACCCGCGCGTGGTCGCCACCGCCGCGGACATGCGCGAGCCGCACCGGGTAGTGCGCTACCTGGAAGAGCTGGCCGGCGCGTACCACCCCTTCCAGTCCGACAAGACGCTGCGCGTGATCCCCCAGGGCGACGACGAGGTCACCCCGCTCAACGCCGCTCGTCTCGAGCTGGTCAAAGCCACCCGTCAGGTTCTCGCCAACGGCCTCGGCCTGCTAGGCGTCAGTGCTCCGGAGCGTATGTAGATGAGTGCCCACCCCGCCGGTCCCCGCCACGCGGACATTCCGCACGCGCCCACCCTGGCCGAGCGTCCCAGCGCGCCCGCCCAGATGATCGAGCTGCCCGCGAACGTGTGGCCGCGCAACGCCTCCCGTGACGCCGACGGCGTGGTGCGGCTGGCCGGTGTGCCGGTGCACGAGCTGGCCGCCGAGTTCGGCACCCCGCTGTTCGTGATCGACGAGGACGACTTCCGTTCCCGCTGCCGCGATATGGTCCGCGCCTTCGGCGACGGCGCGCGAGTCCACTACGCTTCCAAGGCGTTCCTGTGCGGCGAGATCGCCCGCTGGATCCGCGACGAGGGCCTGCACCTGGACGTCTGCTCCGGCGGTGAGCTCGCGGTGGCGCTGCGCGCCGGCTTCCCGGCCGAGCGGATCGCCCTGCACGGCAACAACAAATCGGTGCCCGAGCTGGAGATGGCGGTCGCGGCCGGCGTCGGCGACGTGGTCGTCGACTCGCTGATCGAGATCGAGCGACTCGAGGCCGTGGCCAAGCGCGCCGGCAAGGTCGTCGACGTGCTGGTGCGCGTCACCGTCGGCGTGGAAGCCCACACCCACGAGTACATCTCGACCGCGCACGAGGACCAGAAGTTCGGCTTCTCCATCGCGGGCGGCGACGCCATGCAGGCCATCGCCCGGGTCTTCGAGTCCGACAACCTGCGCCTGGTCGGCCTGCACTCGCACATCGGCTCGCAGATCTTCGAGATCGACGGCTTCGAGATCTCCACCCGCCGCATGCTGGGCCTGCTGCGCGAGGTCGCCGACAAGTTCGGCATGGAGCGCGCCGAGCAGATGCGGATCCTGGATCTCGGTGGCGGCCTGGGCATCTCGTACCTGCCGCACGAGGATCCGCCCGCCCTGGACGGTTTCGCCGCCAACCTGCGCCGCATCGTGGCCGAGGAGGCCGAGCGCGCCGGGCTGCCGATGCCGACCATCGCCGTCGAGCCGGGCCGCGCCATCGCGGGCCCCGGCACCGTCACCCTCTACGAGGTGGGCACCATCAAAGATGTTGTGCTCGACGGCGGCAATCGCCGACGCTATGTGAGCGTCGACGGCGGCATGAGCGACAACATCCGTCCGGCCCTGTACCAGGCCGAGTACGACTGCCGGCTGGTCTCGCGGTCCAGCGAGGCCGGTCCGGTGGTGGCCCGGGTGGTCGGAAAGCATTGCGAGAGTGGGGATATCGTCATCCGCGATACCTGGCTCCCGGCCGATGTGGGCCCGGGCGACCTGGTGGCGGTGGCGGCGACCGGCGCGTACTGCTACTCGATGTCGAGCCGTTACAACATGCTCACGCGGCCCGCGGTGGTCGCTGTGCAGGACGGCAAGGCGCGCTTGATCCTCCGCCGTGAAACGGTGGAGGACCTACTCAGCTTGGAGGTGAAGGCATGACCGAGGCGAACAACGCTGCCAAGAACGGCGTGTGGGGATCGGATCACCCGATCGGTGTCGCGGTCCTCGGCATGGGCACGGTCGGCACCGAGGTGGTCCGCATCATTCGTGACCACGCCGACGACCTGTGCAACCGTGTCGGCGCCCCCGTCGTGCTGCGCGGCGTCGCGGTGCGGGATCTGAGCAAGGACCGCGGCCTGTCCGCCGACCTGCTCACCACCGACGCCGAGGCCCTGGTCACCCGCGACGACGTCGACATCGTGGTCGAGGTCATGGGCGGCATCGACCCGGCCCGCGCCCTCATCACCGCGGCCCTGAACGCGGGCAAGTCCGTCGTCACCGCCAATAAGGCGCTGCTCGCGGACTACACCGGCGAGCTGGCCGCCGCCGCCGAGAACCACCGCGCCGACCTCTACTTCGAGGCCGCCGTCGCCGGTGCCATCCCGGTGGTCCGCCCGCTCATCCAGTCGCTGTCCGGCGACCGGGTCAACCGCGTGGTCGGCATCGTCAACGGCACCACCAACTTCATCCTCTCGGCCATGGCCGAGACCGGCGCCGACTACGACGACGTGCTCGCCGAGGCCACCCGCCTGGGCTACGCCGAGGCCGACCCGACCGCCGACGTCGAGGGCTACGACGCCGCCGCCAAGGCCGCGATCCTGGCCTCGGTCGCCTTCCACACCCGCGTCACCTCCGGCGACGTCTACCGCGAGGGCATCTCCAAGATCACCTCCGAGGACCTGGAGACCGCCGCGGCCGTGGGCTGCACGGTGAAACTGCTGGCCATGGCCGAGCGCGTCACCGACGACAGCGGCAAGGAGAAGATCTCCGCGCGCGTCTACCCGGCCCTGATCCCGCGCAAGCACCCCCTCGCGGCGGTCAACGGCGCGTTCAACGCCGTGGTCGTGGAGGCCGAGAACGCCGGCCGCCTGATGTTCTACGGGCAGGGCGCCGGCGGCGCCCCCACCGCGTCGGCCGTGATGGGCGATCTGGTGATGGCGGCGCGCAACAAGTTCTACGGTGGCCGCGCGCCGGGCGAATCGGTCTATGCTGAGCTGCCGATCGCCTCGATCGGCGACACCCCGACCCGCTACCACGTGAACATGCAGGTCGCCGACCGCACCGGTGTGCTGGAGGCGGTCGCCGGGGAATTCGCCAAGCACAGTGTGAGCATCTCGACGGTCCGCCAGGAGGGACACGACGAGGGTGCGCGCCTGGTTGTGGTGACCCACCACGCGCTGGAGTCCGCGCTGGCGGATACCGTTGCCGCATTGGCCGAACTGGACTCCGTCACGTCCGTGACCAGTGTTCTGAGATTGGAAGGCACCGAGGAATGAGTGCAACCGCACGCGCTGTTGCGGCTGGCCGCACGAATGACAGTGCACCTGTGCACACGCCGTGGCCGGGTTTGATCGACGCGTATCGCGACCGGCTCGCGATTCCCGCCGACTGGAAGGCCGTCACTCTCTTCGAGGGCGGCACCCCGCTGGTGCCCGCACACCACCTGTCGGAACTGACCGGCTGCGAGGTGTACCTCAAGGTCGAGGGCGCGAACCCGACCGGCTCGTTCAAGGACCGTGGCATGACCATGGCCATGACCGACGCCAAGTACAGCGGCAAGACCGCCGTGCTGTGCGCCTCCACCGGCAACACCTCGGCCTCGGCCGCGGCGTACGCCACCCGCGCCGGACTGCACTGCGCGGTGCTGATCCCGTCGGGCAAGATCGCCATGGGCAAGCTGGCCCAGGCGGTCATGCTGGGCGCGAAGATCATCCAGGTGGACGGCAACTTCGACGACTGCCTGGAGCTGGCCCGCAAGGTCACCTCCGACTTCCCCGAGGTCGGCCTGGTGAACTCGGTGAACCCGGCCCGCATCGAGGGCCAGAAGACCGCCGCCTTCGAGATCGCCGACGCGCTGGGCAAGGCGCCCGACGTGCACGTGCTCCCGGTCGGCAACGCGGGCAACATCACCGCGTACTGGAAGGGCTACAGCGAGTACTTCGCCGACGGCGTCACCACCTCGCGCCCGCGCATGCTGGGCGTGCAGGCCGCGGGCGCCGCGCCGCTGGTCAACGGCGCCCCGGTGCCGAACCCGGAGACCATCGCCACCGCCATCCGGATCGGCGCGCCCGCGTCCTGGAACGGTGCGATGAACGCCAAGGAGGAGTCGGGCGGCGCCTTCCGCGCGGCCACCGACGAGGAGATCCTCGCCGCGTACCGCCTGGTCGCGGCCTCCGAGGGCGTCTTCGTGGAGCCCGCCTCCGCCGCGTCGGTCGCCGGTCTGCTGGCCGCGCGCGCCGAGGGCTGGCTGGATTCGGGCCTCACCGTGGTCTGCACCGTGACCGGCAACGGTCTCAAGGACCCGGACAACGCGCTCAAGGGGATGCCCGAGGTCAAGCCGATCGCGGTCGACCCGGTCGCCGTGGCCCACGAGCTCGAGCTGGCCTGAGTTGACCGCGCGCGACGCACAGCTCATGACCCGCACGCTGCCCGCCGGAATCTCCGTCACCGTGCGGGTTCCGGCGTCCAGCGCCAATCTGGGTCCGGGATTCGATTCCCTGGGAATCGCTCTGGGTCTCTTCGACGAGATCACGGTGTCCACCACCGACACCGGCCTGACCATCAAGGTCGAGGGGGAGGGCGCCGACGATGTGCCCTGGGGCCCTTCGCATCTGGTGGTGCGCGCCATCGAACGCGGCCTGCAGGCCGCGGGCGTGTGGGCGGACGGCTTGGACGTGGTGTGCCGCAACGTGATTCCGCATTCGCGGGGCATGGGCTCGTCGGCTTCGGCGGTGGTCGGCGGCCTGGCCGCCGGCCGCGGCCTGGCCGCGAAATTCGATGCCGGACTGGCCTACGGCGATGACGTGATGGTGCAGCTGGCCTCGGAATTCGAGGGCCACCCCGACAACGCGTCGGCCAGCATCCTGGGCGGGATCGTGGTGTCCTGGTCCGAAACCGACCGTCCCGCAGACGGAAACGGCACGGTCGAGCATCACGGCCGCACCTATCGCGCGGTGCGGCTGGAGCCGCACGCCACGCTGCGCCCGGTGGTGCTCATCCCGGAGGAGCGTTCCTCCACCGCGCACACCCGCGGCCTGCTCCCGGACACCGTGCCGCACGCCGACGCGGCCTTCAACGCCAGCCGTGCCGCGCTGGCGGTAGTCGCCTTGACGGAGCGCCCTGACCTGCTGATGCCCGCCACGGCCGACCGGCTACATCAGGGCTACCGCGCCTCGGCGCTGCCGCTCACCACGAAGTGGATCGAACGGCTGCGCGCGGCCGGCATTCCGGCTACCGTGTCCGGCGCCGGTCCGACCGTATTGGCCTTCGCGACCAGCGAATTCCCCGAGGAACTGCGCGAACTCGCGGTCGCGGACGGGCTGCGCGTGCTCGAGCCCGGCATCGCCGACGGCGTCTTGGTGGATTGACAGCGCGCCTGCCTTGCCGATGCAAAAAGCGGGAGCTATCCTGAGCGAGTCCGTACATCGTGCGCGTCAGACGCCGGTGCTTCATCAGGGCAAATCGCTCCAGAGGCTCCTTGCTCGGGCTCGAGGCTTGAGGCTCGAAACTTGGGGGTAGCCAGTCAACTGGAATGATCTCTCCCACCATTTGGCGAGCCCACCGGTCCGGCGGGACAGGCGATACGGCATCCGAGTCCGGCAGGAGTCCGGACTGCAGGAGGAACCCTCGAACTGGCACACGGCGGTCGAGGGAAGGAAAGGATTTCCGTGACAGATACGGACCTGCTCGCGACACCCGGGGTGGACAGTGATCCAGCGTCCTCGGGGAGCCGCGAAAGTGACTCCGGACAGATTTCGAAGATGAGCGAACAAACTGACGTCGCACGATCGGGGCTGACTGGAATGTTGTTGCCGCAGTTGCGTGCGCTTGCGGGAGAGCTCGGTATCCGAGGCACTTCCGGGATGCGTAAGGGTGATCTCATCGCCGCTATCAAGGAGAACCAGGTCGGGGCCACCAAGGCGCCCGCGACCGGTGGTGGCAAGACCGCGGGGAAGGCCAAGGCGAAGGCCGAGGACGCGCCGACCGGCGGGGAGTCCGTGTCGGCCGTCGACACCGAGTCCGTGAAGAAGTCCGCCCGGTCCGCCGACGCGGCGCTGGCCGAGGCGAAGACCGAGACGAAGACCGACCGCGCCGAGAAGGCCGAGTCGCGCCAAAACGCTTCGGAGACGCGCGAATCCAAGAGCGCGGAGTCGCGTGAGGCCAAGCGCGAGGAGGGCGAGACCGCCCGCGCCGAGGGTGGCGAGGACACGCCGCGTTCTACTCGGCCCTGGTGCTGGGCCAGAACGGGCCCATGGACCTGCCGCCGGTGCTGGACCTCGAGGACTC